>NZ_WHNU01000023.1:0-128380 GCF_009362305.1 Burkholderia sp. BE17 | reverse complement strand
GCACACGCCGATCTCGGTGCCTTTCTCGGCGGCCAGCTGCTTGAGCCGGATCGCCGCCGACAGCCCGGCGGGGCCGCCGCCGACGATCACGACGTCGTATTCCATCGATTCGCGCGGGCCGTATTGCGCGAGCAAGTCCTGTGTGGTCAAAATCCTGTCTCCTCCTGCGTCCCGACCGTCAATCGATCAGAACTGGTCTTCCGTCAACGCGAGCACGCTCTCGTTGCCCTTCGCGCCGACGATCGACGCTTCGAGCCCGCCTGCCTGCACGAGAATGTGCTCCGCATAGCATTGCGCGATCGCGATCTTCGCGTCGAAGAACGCCGGGTCGCTCGCGCGGTTCGCCTGCGCGGCCACCAGCGCTCGCGCCATCTGCCAGCCGCACAGCACCACGCCCGCCAGCTTCAGGTACGGCACGCTGCCCGCGAACACCGCGTTCGGGTCCTGCTTCGCGTTCGCCACCACGTAGTCCACCACCGACGACAGCGCGCGCGCGCCCTTTTCCAACTGCGCCTTCATCGATGCGGCCGCCGCGCCGTCCAGCTTGCCCAGCGCCGCCACCGTGTCGCCGATCTCCGCGATCAGCGCCTTCGCCACCGCGCCGCCGTCGCGCATCGTCTTGCGGCCCACCAGGTCGTTCGCCTGGATCGACGTCGTGCCTTCGTAGATCGCCAGGATCCGTGCATCGCGGTAGTACTGCGCCGCGCCCGTCTCCTCGATGAAGCCCATCCCGCCGTGCACCTGCACGCCCAGGCTCGCCACGTCGTTCACCATCTCCGTGCTCCAGCCCTTCACGACCGGCACCAGATACTCGTAGATTGCCTGATGACGGCCACGCGTCGCCTCGTCCGAATGGCGGTGGGCAATGTCGCTGTGCGCGGCTGCCACGTACGCCAGCGCCCGCGCGCCTTCGGTCAGTGCACGCATCGTGCCGAGCATCCGGCGCACGTCCGGGTGATGGATGATCGTCACCGACTGCTTCGCCGAACCATCGACCGGGCGGCTCTGCACGCGTTCCTTCGCGAATTCCGCGGCCTTCTGGTATGCGCGATCGGCCACGCCGATCCCCTGCATCCCGACGCCGAAGCGCGCCGCGTTCATCATGATGAACATGTATTCGAGGCCGCGGTTTTCCTCGCCCACGAGATAACCGATCGCGCCGCCGTGGTCGCCGTATTGCAGCACCGCGGTCGGGCTCGCCTTGATTCCGAGCTTGTGCTCGATCGACACGCAGTGCACGTCGTTGCGCGCGCCCAGCGAGCCGTCGTCGTTGACCATGAACTTCGGCACGATGAACAGCGAGATGCCCTTCACGCCTTCCGGCGCGTTCGGCGTGCGCGCCAGCACCAGGTGGACGATGTTGTCCGCCATGTCGTGCTCGCCCCACGTGATGAAGATCTTCGTACCGAACACCTTGTAGGTGCCGTCGCCCTGCGGCTCCGCGCGCGAGCGCACCAGCGCGAGATCGGAGCCCGCCTGCGGCTCGGTCAGGTTCATCGTGCCGGTCCATTCGCCCGAGATCAGCTTCGGCACGTAGCGCTGCTTCTGCTCGTCGGTGCCGGCCGTCAGCAGCGCCTCGATCGCGCCGTCGGTCAGCAGCGGGCACAGCGCGAACGACAGGTTCGACGCGTTCAGCATCTCGATGCACGGCGTCGCGATCAGCTTCGGCAGCCCCTGGCCGTCGTACTCGGCCGGATGCTGCAGCCCCTGCCAGCCGCCTTCGACGAACTGGCGGAACGCTTGCGCGAAGCCCGGCGTCGCGGTCACGACGCCGTCCTTCCAGCTGCTCGGGTTGCGGTCGCCTTCGACGTTCAGCGGCGCCAGCACCTCGCCGCAGAATTTCGCGGATTCGTCGAGCACGGCCTGCGCCGTGTCGTAACCGGCATCCTCGAAGCCCGGCAACTGCGCAACGGCGTCGATGCCCGCGAGTTCCTTCAGCACGAACAGCATGTCCTTGACGGGGGCGTTATAGCTCATGGTCGATGTTCCAATCAGGCGGTGAATGAGGTGCGCCACGGGGCCGATACGGCAGAACCGGCCAGGCCCGGGCGACGAGGTGACCCATCGTAATGCCGCGATGGCCGATTCCCGTTGTCATATCCGGCCCACATGGTGACAAAATCGGCCACGGGATGCGCGGGCGCGGCCGGAAACGGCTGGCTGGATAAGGGTTTGACCGGAGCCGGTTTTGGCGAAAACGGAGAGCAATCGGCATGCCTGCCGAAGTGGCCGAGCATGCCGTCGGCGGGCGGTCGACGGCCACAACGGGAGCCGATTATGGGAATCGACGATGGGAGCCGGCCATGGGAGCGGGCGAAGGAAGCCGGTTATGGGAACGAGCAATGGAAGCCTGTTATGGGAGCCGTCTTCGAAAACCGGCTCCCCCAAGCACTACGCCCGCCGCCGATACGTCCCCGGCGTACTCCCCGTCCAGTGCCGGAACGCGCGATGAAACGCGCTCGGATCGTCGAAGCCGATATCCGCGCCGATCGCGGCGATCGTATCGGGCGTATCGGTCAGCCGCTGGATCGCGATGTCGCGCCGCAGTTCGTCCTTGAGTGCCTGGAACGTCGTCCCTTCGGCGGCAAGGTGGCGGCTCAGCGTGCGCACCGAGCAATGCAGGTGCTCGGCCGCCTGGTCGATCGCGGGCAGGTCGGGCAGCGCCGCCGACAGGTATTGCCGCACGCGATGGCACACGAGCTGTTCGCTGAACGATTCGAAGATCCAGTCGCCGGGGGCGCGCGCGAGGAACTTGCGCAGGTTGCGCTTGCTCTGCCGGATCGGCGCGTCGAGGTAGTCCGCGCTGAAGCGCATCAGCGTGCGCTCGCAGTCGAACTGCACGGAGCCGGTGAAGAAGTACAGGTGGTCGACCGCATGGCGCGGCCGCGGGCACGCGAACTCGATCCGCAGCAGCGGGATCTTCTGCCCGATCAGCCAGGAACATACGCCGTGCACGAGCTTGAGCATCAGCTCCTGGCCGAGCGCGCCGATCGGGCCGATGGCGTCGTTCGGGCGCAGCAGCACCTGCGCGACGAGACCGTCGCGCTTCGATTCGACGAAGAAGTCGTCGAGCAGGATATGGAAGAACTGGCCGAAGCGATGCAGTGCCGTTTCGAGGTTGCGCGCATCGAGCAGGCTCAGGCACAGGTACTTCAGCGTGCCGCCGCGCAGCGGGCGCGAGAAGATGCCGGGCATCTCGTCGTCGAGATCGATCGCGAGCGTGCGGTACAGCGTCGAGAACTGCTCCTCCGTCACGCGCGCATGCGGCTCGCCGAGCAGCTCGATCGGAATGCCGGCCCCGCGCAGGTAGCGTTCGACCACGTCGCGCCGTGCACCCGCGCTCGCAAGGAAACCGTTGACGAGCGAGATCGGCACCGTCGCGCTCGGCGATGGCAGCGCACGCCCGGGCAGGGCGGAAAGGGAATCTGAGCCGGTCATCGCGTCCCCGTCGATCGAACCGCTCGCATTGTACTTGAGCGGCCCGCGCGCCTGCTTCGGGGCTTTCGGGGCTTTCGGGGCTTTCGGGGCTTTCGGCGCGCCGGGCCGCGCAGCCGCGGCCGCGCGGCGCTTCGGCGCCATCAGTCGGTGCGGCTGAGTTCCCGGCGCAGGATCTTGCCGACCGTCGACTTCGGCAGCCGGTCGACGAAGCGGACGAGCTTCGGCACCTTGTAGGCCGCGAGGCTCGCGCGGCAATGCTCGACGAGCTGCGCCACCGTCACGTCGGCATCCGGCGCCGGCACCACGAACAGCTTGACGGCCTCGCCCGTGCGCGCGTCCGGCACGCCGATGCACGCGCATTCGGCGACGCCCGGCAGCGCGGTCGCGACGGCCTCCACCTCGTTCGGATACACGTTGAAGCCCGACACGATGATCATGTCCTTCTTGCGATCGACGATCCGCAGGAAGCCGGCTGCGTCGAACACGCCGACGTCGCCGGTGCGGAAATAGCCGTCCGCCGTGAACGCGGCCGCGTTCGCTTCCGGTTTCTCCCAGTAGCCGCTCATCACCTGCGGCCCCTTCACGCAGATCTCGCCCGCTTCGCCGATCGCGACCTCGCGATCCTGGTCGTCGAGCAGCTTCACGTCGGTCGACGGCAGCGGCAGGCCCGTGGTGCCCGTGAATGCGTCGATCGACTGCGGGTTGAACGATACGACCGGCGACGTTTCCGACAGCCCGTAGCCCTCGCGGATGAAATTGCCCGTCACCGCCTTCCAGCGCGACGAGATCACGTCGATCACCGCCGCGCCGCCGCCGGCCGACAGCTTCAGCCGCGACCAGTCGACTTCCTTCAGGCGCGGATGGCCGGCGAGCCCCGCGTACAGCGTGTTCACGCCGACGAACACGGTCGGCCGCGCGGCCTTCAGCACGTCGATGAACGCGTCCATGTCGCGCGGGTTCGCGACGAGCCAGTTCTGCGCGCCGATCGCGAAGTAGGACAGGAAGTTCACCGTCAGCGCGAAGATGTGATACAGCGGGATCGCGGTGACGACGACCTCCTCGCCCGGCTCCCGCGCGGCCGGCACGATCGCCGCGAACTGTCCGATGTTCGCGACGAGGTTGCGGTGCGACAGCGCGGCGCCCTTCGACAATCCGGTCGTGCCGCCCGTGTATTGCAGCAGCAGCAGGTCCGCGCCGCCCAGCGCGACCGGCTCGCACGCGAGCGACTCGCCCGCGGCGATCGCGTCCGCCAGCGCGATCGAACCGGGCGGCAGCGCGTCGCACGCACCGGCCGGCGCGTCGACCACGCCGAGATCGCCGTGCCCCACGCTCAGCACGGTGCGCACGCGCGTGCCGCCGACCACGTCGGCGAACGTGCCCATCGACCCGCCGCACACCACGGCGACCTCGACGCCCGCGTCGTTGAGCTGATGCTCGAGCTCGCGCGCGGTGTAGTACGGGTTCACGTTGACCTGGATCGCGCCGATCCTCGCGACGGCGACGAACACGACCGGAAACGCGAGCACGTTGGGCAGCATCACGGCCACGCGGTCGCCCTTGCGCACGCCGACGACCTGCTGCAGATACGCGGCCAGCGCGCTCGACAGGCGGTCGACATCGGCATAGGTCAGCGTACGGCCGAACGCATGGAACGCCGGACGATCGGCGAAGCGGCGCATCGCGTCGTCCAGCAGCGCGCTAACGGAAGGATGGCGATCGGCGTCGATCTCGGCGGGGATCGAGCCATACGACCCGGTCCAGTGTCTCTTGCTCATATAGGTATCCTTGTGCGGCCGCACACGTCGCCGGGGCGAGTGAGGGCAGCCAGTCGAGCGTCGACTATCGCTCGGCGGCCGTGATTTGCAAATGATCGGCGCGGCCGCAAAGATGATCGAAACGGACATGCGGGTCGTTCGCGCGCTTTACCGCGCAGGACGCAACGCCCTGCCGCGTATCGCGGTCACTTCGTTCGTGACACATCCTGGCGATGGGTTTTCGATGCAAAGCGCGCATGTGCCGCGCAAGACGGCGGCAATTTGAATGCACTTGATTCAGATGATTTCCGCTTCGTCAATATCGAACGATCCGCGCGAGGCATTCACGATGCACTACAACGGCTTTCTGATTTCCTGCCCGGCGGCCGACTGCGCGGTCCGGAATATTGCAAAAGGTCAAGCGCAGTAAACCTCGGCACGATTGCGCCATCGGAAAACGAAATCCATTCGATCTAATTCGCCGCCATACATTCTGATATTGACGAAACAAAGCCTCACTAGTAGAATAATTCCACCATTCTAAAATCGAGAGGCCACATGGGTTTTCATACCCAGTCGATTGTTCGCAAAGGCCGCGAACCAATTGATTTTTCTTCGATGCCGCAGCACGGCAACTTCCACTGGGGACTTCCGAGACGGCTTTCGCACCGCGCTTCATGGCGGGGCGTGCGTTTACTCGGCTGATCAAAGTTAATCCTCGCATTTCACTTTTTGCATTATCAATCGATCGCAGCTTTGCGTATCGAGTTGAGATCAACGCCGTATTCCTGCGCGCGACGGGATGTCACCGGGTCGCGCAGGGGCTTGACGGCGCGGATTCGTGATTGCGTGGATAACATGCGTTTTAGCTGCGTCACTTATGTTTTGCATCTGCTCCAATAAATCCATCGACGAAATCGTCGCCGCCCAGGCGGATATTCCCTTGCCATTCACGGAAATGCTCGAATGCTATTCGTCATGCCTGGACGGCTGTGGCTCGTGTATCCCGGTGCTTCGCGAGCGCGTCACCGGAAATGAATTGCTGCTTAGCGAAGGTGATTAAGGGATGCTTTATCCAGGTTTATTCGAAAGTCTCGAACGCGCTCGCTGGGATTTGTGCACCGATGTCCCTTGGGGGGATTTCAATCCGGGCAAGGTGACGGAACGCCAACTGCACGGCATCAAGATGAACGCCATCCTCGAATGGTCGGCCATGCCAACCGCCGAGATGTTCCTGCGGGACAATCAGGAAGACACCGATTTCTCGGCGTTCATCTCCATCTGGTTCTTCGAGGAACAAAAGCACAGCCTCGTCTTGATGGAGTATTTGCGTCGCTTCGCGCCGGATTTCGTGCCGACAGAGTCCGAGTTGGGGTCCGTACGGTTCTCGTTCGACACGGCACCCGCACTGGACAGTCTCGCCTTGCACTTTTGCGGCGAGGTGCGCCTGAACAACTGGTATCGATGCGCGAGGGAATACCACAGCGAGCCCGTCATCCGCGCAATCTATCAATTGCTGGCCAACGATGAAGCCCGGCATGCGCGTGCATACTATTCCTATATGCAGCGCGCCATCGCACATCATCCCGACGACGCAAGGCGCGCGTTTTCGAAGATCGGCGTCCTGATGACGAACCCGCGCATGAACCGGGCGATGCATCCGACGAATCTGCACGTCAACAAGACCCTGTTCCCCAATGACACCGTGAACGGTCGGTTGCCCGATCCGGAATGGCTTGGTCAATGGTTGGACGGTGAAATTCGTTTCACCGCAGACTGGGAAACGAAGGTGGAGCGCGGGATACTGTCCAATCTTTCCTCGCTGCTGAACGAGCCGTTCGACACGCCGCACGCACTTCGCAAGTATCAGAAATCGCTGGTCGCCCACGACCCGCATTGAACAGAAAAGAGTGATCATGGCCAGCAAGGCAGACATCGCATACCACTATGATGTTGATAATTCGTTATACGAACTTATCCTCGATAAACGATATCGCGCGTATAGCTGCGCGGTTTGGGACGGCGTATCGACGCTCGAAGAGGCGCAGCATCAGAAACTGGCCCGTTTGAGCCGCTTCGCCGGGATCTCGTCGGGACAGGCAGTGCTCGATATCGGCTGCGGATGGGGTGGCATGATGCAGCATGCACTCGCCGACGCCGGGGCTGCGTCCGCGGTCGGCGTAACCTTGAGCGAAGACCAGTATCGCTTCGTGTCGGATCTGAACGATCCGCGGATCGAAGTGAAGCTTACGTCATGGAAGGATTACGCCCCCTCGTGCAAATTCGATGCACTGGTCTCGATTGGCGCCTTCGAACACTTCGCGTCGCTGAACGATCGGGATGCCGGTCAGCATCGCAGTGTCTATACCGAGTTCTTCCAGTGGTGTCGCTCCGTGTCGACCGATCACGCCCGCTTGGGGCTGCAGACCATCGTGACATTGTGCATGCCGAGGAATCTGCAAGAAGTGCGCGACACGCGATACCTGCTCGAACGCGTATTCCCAGGCTCGACGCTGCCCGCGATCAGCGATATCCAGGCTGGCGTCCAGGATGCCTACGAAATAGTCGAGGCAAGGCAGATCGGCCTGGATTATGCGCGAACACTGGCCAATTGGCGTGAGCGGCTGGTCCGTCATCGCAGCGAAATCGAAGCCCGCTTCGGAACGGAGATATACGCGCACTACGATCGCTACTTTCTGGCTGCGGAAAGCAGCTTTCGTGCAGGAATCGTCGGCTTGGTCCAGATGAGCCTGAGTCCCGTGCAGAAGATGGTTGTCTTTCGCCGATGAGTCGCGCCGCGTTCGCAGACCAGCCGTCAGGGCTCGCGGTCGAGCTGGAGTTCCGCCCGTTGCCTTATGAGGTCGACTTCACCGGCTTCGTCAGCAATACCGTCGCGCCGCGCTGGATGGAGGCCCTTCGCGTCACCCTCATGGCGCGCTGCTGTCCGGAATTCGATTGCGGTGCACCGGAGCACCTGTCGGTCATAGCCGAGACCCACGTCAGGTACTTGAAACCCGTCCGCTACGGCGATGTGGTCCGCGGGCGCGCCTGGGTCGAATCCGCTTCCTATTCACGGTGGGTCGTCGCTTTCGCTTTCATGTGCACCGACAGTGACGAAGCGTTGCTGCAAGCGACGCAGCATGGCGCCTTCATTCATCCGCTCACCTTGACGCCCATACGCATACCGCGGTCCGTTCGCGAAGCGATCGCGACAGTTCAAGCCGTACCTTCAACCCACCGAGCCTAAGCATGTCCAATCAATCCATTCTGGAAAAAGTTCAAATCATCGTCGCGCATGCGCTGGACGTCGCACCGGCCGACGTATCGCCAGGAAAGTCCTTCCGTCGCGACTTCAGGGCGGACTCGCTCGACAGCGTCGAAATCATCATGGCCATCGAAGACGATTTCGGGATCGAGTTCGACCAGGATACGGCAGCCCACATCGATACCGTCGGCGAACTCGTCAACGCGATCGAGCAAGTTCAAGCGCGAAAGTGCGATGTTTCGGCATAAGCAAAAAGCGAAATGATGCAGACGTCTGGAATTCAGCGCGCTGAACGCCTCGGCATAGTCAAATTCCGCGTATGGCTGCTGCATGCGGCATCGCTGGCCATATTCGTCGTCCCGTTCACGTGGGGCCTGGCGGCCGCGGCAATCATCGGCTTCTTCATACGCGTATTCGCCTGGGAGGGAGGCTCGCACCGATATTTCTCGCATCGCGCCTTCAGTACGTCGCGTGCGTTTCAGCTGGTGCTTGCGTTGCTCGCCGCCGCCGGCGGGCAACGTGGGCCGATCTGGTGGGCTGCGCATCATAGGGAGCATCACCGACATTCGGACCAGCCAGGCGATCCTCACTCCCCGGTCCAGCGCGGCTTCTGGTATGCGCATGTCGGCTGGGTGCTCGATCAGGACAAGCTCGACACCGATCTCGACGGTGCGAAGGATCTTGCTCGCTTTCCGGAGTTGGTATGGGTCAACAAATACCACTACTTGTTTCCCTACCTTCTGCTCGTCGGCATTTTCCTGCTCGGCCAATACACCGCAGTGTTCGGGCGCACCGGCCTCGGTATGAGCGCGGTCGTCTGGGTCTTCTTTCTGAGCACTTTGTTATCGCTGCACGCCACGTTCGTCGTCAACACGCTAACGCATGCCCGCAAGCCGGGCTGGATCAATCAGCGCCGTTTCGATACGCCCGATACCACGACCAATTCGTGGCTGCTCGCGATCCCGACGATGGGCGCATCGTGGCACAACAATCACCATCGCTATATGAACTCGGCGCGCGCGGGCTTCTATTGGTGGGAACTGGATCTGACGTACTGCGTGCTGCGCCTGCTCGCGGTGATCGGCATTATCTGGGACCTTCATCCCGTTCCGCCCAAAGTGCTGCATGAAGGGAAGCTCGGCGTCGCCGAGGCGGCACTCGAACGCACATCGCAAAGCAAATACGGAAAGCAACGATGATCAACGATGTCACGCTGGCTGGAAGTCCACTCGCCATCAGGCTCTACGTCCATCTACTGAGGGGCGCCTTCCGGCTTCTACAACCGATCGGCCCGGGCCTCGCAGCGAGGCTCGCGCTCAAGATCTTTCTCACGCCGCCCGCGACCAGGGCGAGCCGCTGGGAACGCAAGTTCGAACAAGAGGGTACGCTCGATTTCGTGACGGTCGGCAATAAGCGCTTGCGCGTGCTGACTCACGGCACCGGCGACAAGACCGTCCTGCTTGTCCATGGATGGGGAAGTCGCGGCACCCATCTCGGCAGCTATGCCGACGCACTCTCGAAGCAAGGCTACCGCGTTTGTACGATGGATGGCCCCGCGCACGGGCAATCGACGGGCAAGGGTACCGACATGATGGAGTTCGCACAGGCAATCGCCGCGGTTTCGGCCCACGTCGGGGGCGTCGATATCGTCGTAGGCCACTCCTTCGGAGCGGCTTGCACGCTGTTGTCGATCAGCAGGTTCGGCCTCGCCGCGACGAAGCTGGTGCTGATCAGCTGCTTTTCCGACGCCGTATTCATCACCGACTCTTTTGCGCGATTTTTCCGGATCAAGGCGTCTGTCATTCACGCAATGCGCGTACGACTCGAACGGCGACATCGGAATGCGTGGCGTTGGGACCAGATAGCGCCGGCGCGACTGATCCGTGGCTTCGATCGGCCGGTACTGTTGATTCATGACGAGGACGACGACGAGGTGCCGTTCCGACAGGTGCAGGAACTCCATTCGAACCACATCAACGCAAGGCTTTTCTCGACACGGAAACAGGGCCACCGGAAGATCTTGCGCGACAAGACCGGCATTGCGGCCACGCTGGCCTTTCTGAACGAAGTCGCGTAGCCTCGTCGCGATTCTTCACTGCGGAAGCGCATCACCTCGATCTTCTTGCTCTATGTTGACGCTATATAAATACGCGCTTGGTCCGATCCTGCTGCTTCAGGCGAGCTGGTTGCGCCGAACCGCGCTGCGCCTGCCCGAGGCCAACGGTCCGCGCGAGGGGGCCGAGGGCGCGGATGATGGCTCGACGGCGCCCTTGCGCATTCTGGTGGTCGGCGATTCGTCGGCGGCAGGCGTGGGCGTGGACGAGCAGGAGCATGCACTGGCGCAGCCGGTTGCACGGCTCCTGGCACGCGCCACGGGCCGGCGGGTCGAATGGCAACTGATCGCGAAGTCCGGAGTCAATACGGAGGAGGCGTTGAAGCTGTTGACGGGCAGCAAGATCGGGCCGGCCGATTATCTCGTCACGGCACTCGGCACGAACGACGTCACGTCACAGCGCAAGCCGGGGCAATTCATCCGCGACTATATCGCGCTCGCGGATCATCTCGGACTGCACACCTGCGCCGCCGGCATCGTCGTGACAGGGTTGCCGCCGCTGCGCATCCTGCCGGCCGCACCGCATCCGCTGCGGTGGTACCTCGGCCGCTACGCCGTTCGACTCGATCTGGCCTTGCAGCGCTGGGCCGACCTCCATCCCGCACGACGCTATGTGTCGCTCGAGTGGGCCGCGAATCCCGCCGAGATGGCAATCGATCGGTACCATCCCGGGCCGAATCAATATCGTCGATGGGCCGAACTCGTCACCGAGAAAATTCTGACGTTGCTCGGCGAGACGAACGCGCCTTTACACGCGGGAAAGTAGTCGACATCGGCCAGTACGGATCGCCGGAGGGCGATTCAGTCACGTTGCCCGATTGCGTTGCCCCCGCCAGGTGTACGGACAACTGCCGGCGGGCGGCCGCACTCAGGGTGAACCCTGTGGCGACCCGGCGCATTCAGAGGCAGAATCGCGTACCCGGAACCGGTATCGAACCGGACTCAAGACTCAGGATTCGCTCATGCTGCGCGATGCGCTGTTGAAACCGGCGGATTCACGGCGCTCCGGCGATCGCTCGCCCGGCGCCGCGATGCCCGTCATGCTGCGTGAGAAGTGCTTCTCGCCGGCCAAGCTCGCGGTCCTGCTGCAGGTCGCGTCGGACCTGGGGCTCGACACCGGCGCGGTGCTGGCGGGAACCGATCTCGATCCCGCTGCGGTCGCCGATCCGTTCACGGTGACGTCGTCGCAGCAATTCCTGACCGCCGCGGGCAACGCGATCCGCGCATATGGCAATCCGGACCTCGGCGTGCGGGTCGGGCGCCGGCTACACGCGTCGAGCTACGGGATGTACGGCTACGCGATGCTATGCTCGGAATCGATGGCCCACGCGTTCGACTCGGCAGTCAAATATCACCAGCTCGCGAACCGCATGCTCGAGATCCGCTGGGTCGTGCAGGACGACACGGTGTCATGGCTGTTTCCCGATCGGGAAACCCTGCCGCTACCCTGCCTCGACGAGTCGCTGTACCGCTTCCTGATCGACATGCAGTTCGCGCTGCACGTGACGATCATCAAGGACGTGATGGGTGCATGGTGCGTGCCGGCGCGCGCGCAGTTCACGCAGCCGGAGCCGCCGCATGCGGCGTTGCTGTCCGACGCGCTCGAATGCCCGCTCGCGTTCGGCCAGCCGCGCAACGTGCTCGACTACCCGGCAGCGTGGCTCGCGCGCGCGCCGCAGCTCGCGAATCCGATCACCGCCGCGCAGGTGTCGTCGCATTGCGCGCAGTTGCTCGACGAATTGCGCACCCAGTCGGGCATCACGCGCCGCGTCTACCAGGAACTCACCCGCACGCCGGGACACTTCCCGGACATCGACGCGGTCGCAGACATCCTCTGCATCACGTCGCGCACGCTGCGCCGCAAGCTCGAAGCCGAAGGCACGTCGTACAGCGAACTGCTGACGAGCGTGCGCAAGGCGCTCGCGATCGACTACCTCGGCACGACCACGCTCAGCACCGAGGACATCGCACTGGCGCTCGGCTTCAGCGACGCGGTCGGATTCCGTCACGCGTTCAAGCGCTGGACCGGCACGACGCCGAGCGACGTGCGGCGCAAGCGCGGCAAGTAGCGCCTGCCGACCGCGGTCAGCGCGTGCCGTCGCCGGCCGCCGGCGCCGCGACCGCCAGCGCAAACTCGAACACCGCGCCGCGCCCGGCCCGGTCGACGAGCCGGATGCTGCTGCCGTTGAGCGCCAGCATCCGGTGCACGATCAGCAGGCCGAGCCCGCCGCTCGTCACCGTGCCGCCGCTCATCGGCCGCTGCGGCCGCTGGAACAACCCTTCGCGCCGCGCCGCCGGAATCCCCTCGCCGGTATCCGCCACGGTCACGACCACGCGGTCGCCTCGAGGCTCCAGCGCGACCTCGACCTCGCCGTGCGAGGGCGTGTGCCGCAGCGCGTTGTCGAGCAGGTTGGTCAGCACGCGCTCGATCATCCCGAGATCGGCCGACACGACCGGCACGCGCGGCGGGATCCGCGCATGCAGCACGACGCCGCGCGCCTGCGCGGCCAATTCGAATTTCTGGAACACGTCCTGCACGAGATCGACGAGCGAGAACGGCTCGCGCTCGGCCTGCACGCCGCCCGATTCGAGCCGCGCGAGCTCGAACAGCGCCTGCGCGAGCCGGCCGACCTTCGCGCTCTGCGCGAGCGCGATCGACAGGTAGCGCCGGCGTTCGGGTTCGGCGAGCGCGTCGGACTTCAGCGACAGCGTCTCCAGATAGCCGTGCAGCGACGTGAGCGGCGTGCGCAGGTCGTGCGAGATGTTCGTGATCAGTTCGCGCCGCTGCTGGTCCTGGTGCGTCAGCGTGCGCCACTGGTCGCCGATCCGGTCGGCCATCTGCGCGAACGCGGATTCGAGCACCGCGATGTCGTCGCCGCGCCGGCCCGGCAGCGAGCGCGGCATCGGCGGCTGCCTGTCGGGCGCGCCGTTCGCGTCGAAGCGGCGCAGCGCGTCCGTCAGCCGGCGCAGCGGGCGCGTGATGAAGCTGAACGCGGTGAGGCCCGCGAGCAGCCCGAGCAGCGCGACGACCGCCATCGACCACAGCGTCGTGCGCAGCACATTGCCGGCGTCGACGCGCGCGGCCAGCCGGTCGTGCGCCTCGCCGAGCAGCACCACGTAGATATAGCCCGACGGCGGCTGCCCGGCGCGCTGCAGCGGCGCGGCGCTGAACACCTTGCGCGCGTCGGGGCTGCGCGGATCGTCGCCGAGGATCGGCAGCGGCTGGCCCGCGATGAAGCGCTGCACGGGCGCGAGATCGACGCGGTCGCGCTTCACGTGGCCGGGCGGCGCATCGTCGCCCTTGATCCGCCCCGCGTTGTCGAGCAGGTACACCTCGACGCTCGGGTTCACGCCCATCAGCTGGCCGAACAGCGTGCGCACGGCGTCGGGGCGCAGCCCGTTCGCGTCCATCAGCGGCGCGCTGTTGGCGATGTTGGCGGCGAGGTCGCGCGACAGCCCCTGCACGACTTCCTTCTCGCGCATGTCGTTCGCGCGGATCTGCAGCCACGCCGACGCACCCGAGCACGCGAGCAGCAGGATCGAGAACACGAGCGACAGCCGCTGGGTGAGCGTGAGTTTCATGACGCGTCCCGTTGGCCCGGCGCGGCGAGCTTGTAGCCGCGTCCCCACACGGTGAGGATCCGCACGGGCTCGGCCGGATCGGCCTCGATCTTCGCGCGCAGCCGGTTGATGTGGGTGTTGACCGTGTGTTCATAGCCTTCGTGCTGGTAGCCCCACACGGCATTGAGCAGGTCCATCCGCGAGAACACCTTGCCCGGGTGCCGCGCGAAGAAATACAGCAGGTCGAATTCGCGCGGCGTGAGGTCGATGCGCGCGCCGTCGACGCTCGCCTCGCGCGCGATCGGGTCGATCGACAGCCCGGCGATGTCGAGCGTGCCCGCGTCGATCCGCGAATCGCGCGCGAGCGCGTCGACGCGCCGCAGCAGCGCCTTCACGCGCGCGACGAGTTCGAGCACCGAGAACGGCTTCGCCAGATAGTCGTCGGCGCCGAGCTCGAGGCCGAGGATCCGGTGCACCTCGCTCGACCGCGCGCTCGTGATGATGATCGGCGTGTAGCGCGTCATCGCACGCGCGCGCCGGCAGATTTCGAGGCCGTCGACGCCCGGCAGCATCAGGTCGAGGATCAGCGCGTCCCAGTTGCCCTGTTCGAGCAGGCGCAGCCCTTCCGCGCCGTCCGCGCTGTGCACGACTTCGTAGCGCTCGTCGCGCAGGTGCAGGCTCAGCACGTCGGCGATGTCGGCGTCGTCCTCGACGATCAGGATGCGTTTCGGATGGTCCATGGCGGTGGGTGGCGGCAGGTCGGGCTCGGTAATGGCGGTTGGTGGTGACCGGTGATCGGCTCGGGCCGGCCCGGGTCCGGCTGGCCGGTCGCCCGGTCGAATCGCGGCGCAAGACCGCGCTGCCGCCATTGTGCAAAATTTTGCGGCGGCAAGTGATCACATTTCATTTAACTTTGGATCGTGGCTGTGCTGTCAGCCAATGCCCGTAAGGCTTTTCGCTCCGGCCCCTAAAAAATTCGTGTCATCCCTCCCGAACACCAAATAGACACTAAAGGGCGGACCCGAGACGTTCCGAGCGATGGCGCAAGTTCGCACATGTCCGACCGGAATCCGCACTGCCTGCGACCTCAGCGCCACCCCGGCGCCACAACGGCGTCACCCCGGCACCGTCCGGACAGCAACCGCTCCCGACCACGGAATCACTGGTGTATCGCGTTACATATCCGTGGCGCCAATCTCGGCGTGCTCGAGCGCCTGAGTGGATAAGACCGGAACGAATCTGCGGGATGCCGAGACTGTCTTGAGCCGCCTTCTCGAAAGCAGGTCAACGTTAGCCCGCGTAGCGGCAGAGGTGCCATTGCCTCGTACGGCACCAATCGGATTCGACTCGATGACAGAGCATGGCCACTCGAGAATAAAGCGTCGATCAAACCGCCATGCACAGGTACTTGATAACCAGGTAATCGTCGATGCCGTAGTGCGACCCTTCGCGGCCCAGTCCAGACTGCTTCACGCCACCGAACGGTGCGACCTCGTTCGAAATCAGGCCCGTATTGATGCCGACCATCCCGTATTCGAGCTGCTCGGCCACCCGCCAGACGCGCCCGATATCGCGACTATAGAAATAGGCGGCAAGCCCGAACTCGGTGTCGTTGGCGAGCTTCACCACCTCGTCGTCGCTCGAAAAGCGGAACAGCGGCGCGAGCGGCCCGAACGTTTCTTCTCTCGCGACATCCATCTGCGCCGTGGTATTCAGCAGCACCGTGGGTTCGAAGAAGCCATGCCCGAGCGCATGCCGCTTGCCGCCGGTAGCAAGCGTCGCGCCTTTGTCGAGTGCGTCCGCGATATGCGCTTCGACCTTGCTGACAGCCACGTCGTTGATCAACGGCCCCAGCGTCACGCCGTCTTCCGTACCGTGCCCCACCTTCAGCCCTTTCACCGCCACCACCAGCTTCGCGGCGAACGCGTCATAAACCCGGTCATGCACGTAGAAGCGATTGGTGCAAACACACGTCTGCCCGTTATTACGGTACTTCGAAGCAATCGCACCTTCCACGGCGGCATCGAGATCGGCATCGTCGAACACGATGAACGGTGCATTCCCGCCGAGTTCGAGCGTCACCTTCTTCACGGTGGGCGCGCTCTGCGCCATCAGCAGCCGCCCCACTCCCGTCGATCCGGTGAACGAGAGCTTGCGCACCACGTGGCTGCTCGTCAGCGCGCCACCGATCGCCTTCGGGTCGCCGGTAATGATATTGAGCACGCCGTTCGGCACCCCAGCGCGCTCGGCGAGAACCGCCAGCGCGAGCGCCGAGAACGGCGTAGCTTCGGCCGGCTTCACGACGATAGGACAGCCAGCTGCCAGCGCCGGCCCGACCTTGCGGGTGATCATCGCGTTCGGGAAATTCCATGGCGTGATCGCCGCGCAAACCCCCACGGGCTCCTTGACGACCACGAGGCGCTTGTCGGCCGCCGGCGTCGCGAGCGTGTCGCCGGCCACGCGCTTGCCTTCTTCAGCGAACCATTCGATAAACGACGCACCGTAGACGATTTCGCCTTTTGCTTCGGCAAGCGGCTTGCCCTGCTCGGCCGTGAGGATCAGCGCGAGGTCGTCGGCGTTCTCGATCATGAGCTCGTACCAGCGACGCAGGACGCGCGCGCGCTCCTTCGCCGTCGTTGCCCGCCACGCCGGCCACGCCGCATTCGCGGCGTCGATCGCGCGCGATGTCTCTGCCGCGCCCATCAGCGAAACGCTGCCGAGCGTTGCGCCCGTCGCCGGGTCGCGCACGTCGAAGCGCTCGCCCGAGTCGGCCGTGCACCATTGCCCGTCGATATAAGCCTGATGACGCAGGAGCGCCGGATCCTTCAACAGCGATTTCAATTCCACGATCGTTCCTTCCGGAGATAAAAATGCATCGGGCGGCCCGGGCAGGACTCGGGCCGCAACTACCGCAAATTTCAACTGGCGGTCGACCGCGACGCCGCGACGCGAGGGCAGCGTTCCCTGCCCGTCACGTTTGGCCCGCAAACACGGCACCTACTTCGCAGTGCAAAGTAGAAGCAAGGAAAGCCGAGCTCAGTACCGTTCTGCACGCCCCAAGCGACTCAAAAACAGCGCACTACCCCGCCTGACGCCACGAAGCACTCTCGTGACCGTGAGCCAGCAGCTTGCGCGCGATCTCGGCCACCCGGTGCACGTGCGCGATTGCAGCCTCGCGCGCCGCCACGCCGTTTCCCGTCGCGATACCCGCGAGAATCTCGCGCATCTCTTCAACCGCCTGGCGCCCGCGATCGTCGGAAGCGATCGTCAGCGCGCGCAGGCGGTTGATGCGCGCGATCAACGACTGCACGATCTCCCACGCGACATGCTTCTTCCCGGCGAGGAACATGCGTTCATAGAATGCCGACGTGAGCGCCTTCACCGCCTGATGATCCTGCGCCTCGAACGCTTGCTGGATCTGCTCGATACAGGCCGCCAGATCGGCGACCAGAGGCTCGTCGGCATGCTGCGCGCAGGCCATCGCAGCCTCGCCTTCCAGCAACGCGCGTATTTCGTAGATCTCGGCCGCCGTGTCGAAGTCGAGGACCGCAACGATCGGCCCCTGGTTCGGTATCGAGTCGACCAGCCCTTCGGTTTCCAGATGGCGCAGGACCTCGCGCACGACGGTTCGGCTCACGCCCAGGATCTCGCACAGCGAGCGCTCGATAAGCCGCTCGCCCGGCTGGAAATGCGCGTCGAGGATAGCGGTGCGCATTTTCTCGAGCGCGAGCTCGCGCAGCGTGGCGGTGGGTCGCTGGACCTTGAGTGACGGCAGTTCGGGACTCATGGATGCCGCCGTCAGGCTTGCGCGAAGAGGCGCACGTCGTGCGCGTCCCAGTCGACGAGTGCCTGCGCCCCAATCACGATACCGTTGTCGTGCCGATGGGCGGCCGGCATGCGGATCGAGATTTCCTGCTGCCACGGCGTCGCCACCGCGTAGTGCATCGCATCGCCGAGATAGGTGACGTCGCGCACGGTCACGGGCAAGCCCGCGGTGCCGCTCGCACCGTTTGAACCGCTTGCGCTCTGCAGCGAGCTGATACGCATCTGTTCCGGGCGAATCATCAGCGCGCCCTCGTCGCCGGCTGCGAGCGTCGGATGAAACACGTCCGACGCCATTTCGAGGCCGTTGGGAAACACGCCGCCCATGCGACCGTCGCTGTTCTTCGTCACCTTGACCGGCAGGAAATTCGAATTGCCGATGAAGCTCGCGACGAAGCGCGACGCCGGGTTCGCATAGAGCTCCTCTCCGGTGCCGACCTGCTCGATGCGGCCCTGGTTGAACACGGCGATACGGTCCGACAGGCGCAGCGCCTCTTCCTGGTCGTGCGTGACATAGAGGATCGTCACGCCGGTTTCCTGGTGAATGCGGCGCAACTCCAGTTGAATCTCCTCGCGCAGTTTCTTGTCAAGCGCGGAGAGTGGCTCGTCCATCAGCAACACGGGCGGATCGTAGGCAAGCGCACGCGCGATGGCGACGCGCTGCTGCTGCCCGCCGGAGAGCTGGGCGGGCATCCGGTCGCGACACTCGGACAGGTGAACGAGTTTCAGCATCTGCGCCACTTTCGCGTTGATTTCGGCTTCGGGCCGGCGGCGCACCCGCAGCGGGAATGCAACGTTCTCGCCCACCGTGAGATGCGGGAACAGCGTATAGCGCTGAAACACCATGCCGATGTTGCGCTGGTTCGGTGCGACCGACAACAGCGACTTGCCGTCGAGCAGCACGCGTCCGTCGGTCGGCTCCTGAAAGCCCGCGACGATATAGAGCGTGGTGCTCTTGCCCGAACCTGACGGTCCGAGGAAAGTCATGAATTCGCCCTTGCGCACGTCGAGCGAAACCTGGTCGATCGCGACGACATTGTCGTAAGTCTTGCGCAGGCGCTGGATTTGCAGGAATGCAGTCATGGCGTGTTACCTCAGTTTGCGCGTGCGCGGCGCACCACCGCGCCCGCCAGCATCAATACGGTCGTCAGTCCGACGAGCAGCGACGATGCAGCCGCCACGACGGGAGTCAGGTCTTGCCGCAGCGTCGCCCAGATGCGCACCGGCAGCGTTTGCAGCGTCGGGCTCGACATGAAGATCGACACCACGACTTCATCCCACGACGCGAGGAACGCGAAGATCGCGGCGGCAAACAGGCCGAGCCGGATCGAGGGAAGCGTGACCCGCAGCTTCACCGTGAGCGGCGACGCACCGCAGATGAGCGCGGCGTCCTCGAGCGCCGTGTCGAAGCTCACGAGCGAGTTGCTGATCGAAATGATCGAGAACGGCAACGCAATGATCAGGTGGCCGATCACGAACCCGGTCATCGTGCCGTTCAGGCCGATGCGCAGGAAAAACGCATAGAGCGCGACGGCGAGCACGACGACGGGCAGCACCATCGGCGTGAGGAAGAAACCCCGCACGGCCTCGCGGCCGCGAAACTTGCCACGCACGAGCGCCAGCGACGCGAGAAACCCTATCAGCACGGACAGTGCGGTGACGATCACCGCCAGCTTCGCGCTGGTGAGCAGCGAGTCGATCCAGCCCGCATCGGTGAAAAGCTGCCGGTACCATTCGAGGGTCCAGCCCGGCGGCGGGAAGATGAGCCACTGCGAATCGCCGAACGACAGCGCGACGATGAAGAAGATCGGCAACAGCAGAAACAGCGCAACGGCCGCGCCCACGGCCACGAGGATCCAGCGCAATGCGCCCAGGCGATCGAAATCGAGCAACATGTCAGCGACCTCCGGTGGTTGCACGCGCACTGCCGGTAAAGCGCAGCTGCAACGCATAGAGCGCGAGCGTCACGGCGAGCAGCACGAACGCCGCGGCGCCGGCGAGGCCCCAGTTCAGCAGCTCCTGCACGAGTTGCGCAATGAGTTCCGCGAGCATCATGTACGACGGGCCGCCCAGCAGCGCGGGCGTGACGAAGTAGCCGAGCGCCATCACGAACACCATCAGCGCGCCCGAAGCCACGCCCGGCATCGCGAGCGGCACGAGGATGCGCCAGAACGCCTGCCAGCGGCTCGCACCGCACACCGCGGCGGCGCGCAGCGTCGACGGGTCGATGCCGCGCAGCGTGGCATGCAGCGGCATCACGAGGAATGGCAGCATGATGTACGTCATGCCGATCGTCACGCCGGTGAGGTTGTTCACGAGCGAGAGCGGCTCGTGTATCACGCCGATCGCCATCAGCGCGCGGTTGATCGGCCCGGTCCCCTGCAGCAGCACCATCCACGCGAACGTCCGTGCGAGCAGGTTGGTCCACATCGACAGCAGCAGGATCGCGAACAGCACGGAACTGAGCTTGCGCGGCGCGATTGCGAGCAGCCATGCCATCGGAAAGCCCACGACGAGCGTGACGAGCGTCACGACCGTGGCCACGAGAAACGTATTGCCGAACACGCGCAAATACGTCGTCGAGCCGAGCAGTTGCTCGTAGTTGTGCAAACCGGGTGTCGGCTCGAGCACGCTGCGCAACAGCAGCGACAGCACCGGCAGCAGGAAGAAGATCACGAGCAGCAGCATTGCCGGCGTCAGCAGCCGCATGCTGCGCCAGTCGCGCCGCTTGCGCACGTTCGCCGCGGGCGGATGCGCGATGGTACTCAATACGTTGGGCATGGTGGCTCCTTTGTCGGCCAGGGTCGGCGCTTCACTGCCCATTACCCCTGGCCCCATGCAGGTTCGTTGCTCAGCCGGGCCGGTCCGTCCCGGTTCGGCATCCTGAACGGCGTTCGGCCCGTACGTGGTGCCGCGCGTGCTTACTTCGATTGCCATGCGTACCAGCGCTTCGCGATCGCGTCGCGGTTCTCTGCCCAGTACTTCATGTCGAGGTTGATCTGCGATGTCTTGTACTGATCGGGCAGCGTCTTGGCGATCGCCGGCGGCATAAGCGCGGCCGACTTCACGTTGATCGGTGCATAACCGGTATCGGCCGCGAATTTCGCCTGGGCCTGCGCGCTCGTCGCGGCGGCCAGGTACTTCATCGCCGCATCGCGATGCTTCGCGCCCTTCGGAATCACGAGCATGTCGGCAGCGGTCAGGTTCTGGTTCCACGAAATGCCCACCGGCACGCCGGTCTGCTCGAGCGCATGCAGGCGGCCGTTCCAGAACATGCCGATAGGCGATTCGCCCGATGCGAGCAGCTGCTGCGACTGCGCGCCGCCGCTCCACCAGACGATGTCGCTCTTGATCGAGTCGAGCTTTCTGAACGCGCGGTCGAGGTCGAGGGGATACAGCTTGTTGGGCGCCACGCCGTCGGCGAGCAGCGCGATTTCGAGCACGCCCGGCGCCGACCACTTGTAGAACGTGCGCTTGCCCGGGAAGCGCTTGGTGTCGAAGAGATCCGCCCAGTTTTGCGGCTGCGCGCTCGTGTACTTCGCCTTGTTGTAGCCGAGCACGAACGAGTAATAGAAACTGCCCACCGCCGAAGGCGTCGTGAAGCGCGGGTCGAGCTCGGCCTTCTTCACCACCGAATAGTCGATCGGCTCGATCAGCCCGGCCTTTTCCGCGGCGTACGCGAAGTCGCCTTCCACGTCGACCACGTCCCAGCTCACGTTGCCGCTGTCGACCATCGCCTTGAGCTTGCCGTAGTCGGTGGGCCCGTCCATCAACACGTTGATGCCGCTCGCCTGCGTGAACGGTTGCGCCCAATCCTTCTATTGCGACGACTGGGTCGTGCCGCCCCAGCTGGTGAACACGATCGGGTCCGCGGCCAGCGCCGGCGCGGTGCAAAGTGCGGCCAACGGTGCGATATATGCCAGACGCGACACTGCGAAACGCGGGATGCTTCTGCTGCTCATGGTCTCTCTCCGAGGGGAAACGGTTGCGGCTCGCGGCCACCGGGACGGCAGCCGCTCGAACACGAGTACTCAGGCCAGCGGCACCAGTCGCGCCGGCTTCTTGATCTTGTCTTTCATCACTGCGGCGCGGCGCTCCCGGCCGACGCCGTCTCAATGTGCAAGGGCCAGCGCCTGTACCGTCCCGGCTTCCGTATCGCCGACATAGATGCCGTACGCGTCCTGCCTGCGCTCGCGCACATAGCGTTCGAGCATCGAGCGCACGGCGGTGTCGGTGATCTCGTTCCACGGAATCTGCCAGAGCGGCACGATGCGGATGCTGCTGTCGAACCACGGCGACCCCGTGTGAATCACGCGGCCGCGGTAATAGATGTGGACGCCCGGCTCGCGCTCGCCGGCTGCCTCGAACACCGCAAACAGGAAGTCGAGATGCGCGTTGAGGCCGAGCTTCGCGAGCACGCCGCGCAGGCTCGCCGCGTCGCTCGCCGGCTCGAGCCTGATGCCGGTCGGCAACCCGAGGCCCTGCGGCGTATCGACCAGCACCAGCCCGTCGCGATGCTCCAGAATCGCGCCGACATGGGCACGCCCCATGGCCGCGGACAACGCGTCCTGCGACAGGCTGAAATTCACGTACGCGCCGCGGCAATAGCCGAGCGGCGACGCACTCGTCTGCACGAAGTCGACCACGCGTCCGATCAGGATGATGTGATCGCCCGCGTCCACCACGTCATGCGTCAGGCAGTCGAAGCTCGCCGCCGCATCGTGGATCACGGGGGCGCCCGTCTTGCGCGTGCCCCACGGCACTTGCGTGAACTTGTCCTGCGCCTTCGACGCGAACATGCCGGAGACGTCGGTCTGGTTTTCCGCGAGCACGCTCACGGCAAAACGTTGCGTGGCGGAGAACACCGCATGGCTCGACGCCGTCTTCGCGATGCACACGAGGATCAGCGGCGGGTCGAGCGACACCGACGTGAACGAGTTCGCGGTGAAGCCGCGCGGCGAACCGTCCGGCTGGATCGTCGCGACGACCGTCACGCCGGTAACGAATGCGCCGAGTGCGCGACGGAATCCGAGCGTGTCGAATGCGTGTTGCGCGGTTTGTCCGGTCATCGACTCAGCCATGGCGTACTCCCGTGATCACTGTGATACTCGATGGGATGATGGTATGCCATCTTATGGTCCACAACAATGTTCTCAATATTATGGAATACCATAAGTCAAATCGACAGACAAAAAAAAGCCGCCGGCATGGTGTGCCAGCGGCCTTCCGTGTCGAACCGCGCGCGTCGAATCCCGCGCTCACGGTTCCGTCAACCGTCGCTGACTGCCTCGTCCTGCTGAGCGAGCGCCGACAACGCCAGCTCGGAAACCCGCTTGATGTGCGCGGCCGACGCTGCCGAAGCCGCATCCCCGTCGCGCCGCTCGATCGCGTCGAGCAGTCGGTTCATTTCAGTGTTGGAGTCGCCGCCGCGCCCCGGCATCGCGATGGTCAACGCACGCAACCGGTTGATGCGCGCGTTGAGCGTCTTGACGACCGTCAGCGACACCTGTTTTCCGGCTGCTTCGAACAGCGTTTCGTAGAAGCGCTCGGTGTACTCGAGCACGCGCGGCAGATCCTGCTTCTCGAACGCATCCTCGATCACCGCGCGGACCTCGCGCAGTTGCCGCACGACCTCGGGTGTCGCGCCCTCGGCGCACGCACGCGCGGCATTGGCTTCGAGCAAGCCGCGCAGCTCATAGATCTCGCCCACTTGCGCCGGATCGAGCCGCGCCACCACCGGCCCTTGCCGCGACACGGTCTCGACCAGCCCTTCGGTCTCCAGATGTCGCAGCACCTCGCGCACCACCGTGCGGCTTACGCCGAGCTCGTCGCACAGCGTGCGCTCGACGAGCCGGGCGCCCGGCCGGAAATACCCCTGCACGATCGCGCCGCGCAGTTTGTCGAGCGTCAGTTCGCGCAGGGTCTTGGCATTGCGGTCGATTTTGAGGTCTTGCATGGGCGGCACTCTGGAAACGGTATTTGGCCTGTGGCCGGCCGGGCGCCGGGCACAAACATGGAATGCCATATTATGACCTAACTGTCATCGGGCTTTCCATCCTGCAGGCCGGCAGCGCGCCGTGAGCGCGCGATCAACTCTCCAGCCCCTCGACGATCGAGATCTGCGCTCGACAATGCCCGTCCCGCTTGGCTTTCGCCGCCTGGTATTCGGGCGAGTGATAGCACGCGAGCGCCGTTTGCATGTCGGCGAACCGGATCACGACGTGGCGCTCGAACGACTCCCCCTCCAGCACCTGCGACGCGCCACCGCGGGCGAGGAAAACGGCGCCGAACTTCTTGAACGCCTGCGGCGCGACATCCGTGTAGTCCTTGTATTTCGCGGCATCGAGCACCGTCACGTGGGCAATCCAGTACGCAGTCATTTTCCATCTCCGTTTTCCGGAATTTTCCGGACAAGGGTTAACACTCATGGCATGCCGTAACATGGTATACCACAATGAATTCCACAATCAACGCACGAAAGGAAGGTGCCATGAGCCTGATTCGGAAATCCGTCCTCCATGTCGAGACGCTCTACGTGGATGGCGACAGGGTCGCTGCCAAGCCGCTGAAAATGATCGGCGCGGTCGCCGTGATCAAGAACCCGTGGGCAGGCCGCGGGTATGTCGAGGACCTGTCGCCGGAGATTCGCGCCCTCGCGCCGCAACTCAGCGAACACCTGACCAAAATGATCCTCGACGAAGCCGGTTCGGGCGAAGCCGTCGAAGCGTTCGGCAAGAGTGCGATCGTCGGCCTCGACGGTGAAATCGAGCATGCGTCCGCGCTGATCCACACGCTGCACTTCGGCAACACTTATCGCACGGCCGTCGGCGCGAAGTCGTACCTCGCGTTCAACAACACGCGCGGCCCGGCCAATGCGCCGCTGCTCATCCCGATGATGGACAAGAACGACGAGGGTCGCCGCTCGCACTACCTGACGCTCCAGTTCTCGATTGCCGACGCGCCGGCCGCCGACGAACTGGTCATCGCCATCGGCGCCGCCACCGCAGGCCGTCCGCATCACCGCATCGGCGACCGCTACAAAGATCTCGCAGAGCTCGGAAATGACGTCAAGAACCCTGCCGCTGTCAAATAATCGCGTCGCCCACTATCTCGATCAGGGTGCCGGCAAACCGCTGGTCCTGATTCACGGCGTGGGCATGCAGGCGAACGCGTGGTACCCGCAAATCGACGACCTGTCGCGCGATTTCCGCGTGATCTCGGTCGACATGCCGGGCCACGGCACAAGCGATGCGCTCGATACCGACGCCGACCTGCAGCAGTTCGTGCAGTGGGCGATCGAATTCATCGAAGCCCTTCAGGTCGGCCCCGTCAACCTGGCCGGCCACTCGATGGGCTCGCTGATTGCCGCCGGCGTAGCCGTCACCAGGCCGGACCTGGTCAAGCGCGTGGCCGTGCTGAATGGCGTGTACCGCCGCACGGAGCAGGCGCGCGAAGCCGTCCTGCAACGCGCCGCCGAACTGCGCTCGGGGACCATCGACGTCGAAACGCCGCTGCGGCGCTGGTTCAACGCCGAGGAGGCGCAGCAGATCGCCGCGCAGAAGGTCGAATCGTGGCTGCAGTCCGTCGACCTGGCCGGCTACGCCACCGCGTACACGGCGTTCGCGAAGGGCGATGAAGTGTATGCCGACGGCTGGCACCGGATCGCCTGCCCTGCTCTCGTGCTGACCGGGTCGGACGACCCGAATTCGACGCCGGAGATGGCCAGGCAAATGGCGCAGGCCGCACATCACGGAAAGGCCGTCGTGATCGAGAACGAGCGCCACATGGTGAACCTGACCGCGCCCGAGGAAGTCAATCGCGCCCTGCGTGCCTGGTTGCAGGCCGAGCCGCAGGCGGAAACCCTGAAATCGGAAGTGTGACATGAGCCAAGCAACCAGCCAGGAAGCCCCGACGATCAACACCCGGGAGTTGCGCGATGCGTTCGGCGCGTTCATGACCGGCGTGACGATCGTCACCACCGCCCGCGATGACGGCCAGGCGCTCGGCTTCACCGCGAATTCGTTCTCGTCCGTGTCGCTGGACCCCGCGTTGCTGCTCGTGAGCATCGCAAAGACGTCGAGCAATTTCCAGACGTTTTCGACCGCCGGCCATTTCGCGATCAACATTCTCGCGGAAGGGCAAAAGGAACTGTCCAACACCTTTGCGCGGCCGAGCGACGATCGCTTCGCGAAGGTCGGCTGGCGCCTGAGCGACCATCGCAACCCGCTCATCGACGACGTCAGCGCGTGGTTCGACTGCACGACGCACGCGGTGATCGATGCGGGCGATCACGCGCTCATCATCGGCAAGGTCGAGGCGTTCCATTCCGCCGGCTACGCCGGGCTCGGCTATTACCGCGGCGGCTATTTCACGCCGGCGAAGCTGTCGGCCGAAGTCATCGCCGGCCCGAAGGTCATCGTGAGCGCGATCATCACGCGCGATGACAAGGTGCTCATGGTGAAGACGGCCGACCACAAGTGGGCACTGCCCACGAAGGAGATCGGCAACGAAGGCGCCGACAAGGCGCTCGCCGACATCTTCCGGCAATACCAGCCGGACGCATCGGCAAGCTTTATCTATTCGGTCTACAACAACACCGAAACGCACTACCAGTACATCTCGTTCCTCTGCAGCGCACCGGACGACGTCACCGTCGCCGGCGAATTCGTGAGCCTCGACGACATCGAGACCGACGCGTTCCAGGACAGCGCACTGGCCAGCATGCTCGAGCGCTATCGCAAGGAGAGCCAGTTGAAGAGCTACGGCCTGTACTTCGGCGATCACAGCACCGGCACCGTCCGCCCGCTTCTTTCCTGAAAGGTCACATCATGCGTTTTTCGCTTTTCGTTCACATGGAGCGTGTCTCCGACCAGACCAGCCAAAAGCAGCTGTACGACGAGATGGTCGAGCTGTGCCAGATCGCCGATCGCGGCGGCATGCACGCGATCTGGACCGGCGAGCACCACGGGATGGACTTCACGATCGCGCCGAATCCGTTCATCAATATCGCCGATCTCGCCAACAAGACGAAGCGCGCGCGGCTCGGCACGGGCACGGTCATCGCGCCGTTCTGGCATCCGATCAAGCTCGCCGGCGAAGCCGCGATGACCGACATCGTCACGGGCGGCCGCCTCGAACTCGGGATCGCACGGGGCGCCTACTCGTTTGAATACGAGCGCCTGATGCCGGGGCTCGACGCGTGGGGTGCGGGTCAGCGCATGCGCGAACTCATTCCGGCAGTGAAGAAGCTGTGGGAAGGCGATTACGCGCACGAAGGCGAGTTCTGGAAATTCCCGTCGACGACCTCGTCGCCGCTGCCGCTGCAGCAGCCGCATCCGCCGATCTGGGTGGCCGCGCGCGACCCGAACAGCCACGAGTTCGCCGTGGCCAACGGCTGCAACGTGCAGGTCACGCCGCTGCACCTGGGCGACGAGGAAGTCGAGAAGCTCGTCGGCCACTTCAACGCCGCATGCGAGAGGTTCAGCGACGTGCCGCGCCCGCAGATCATGCTGCTGCGTCACACCTATGTGGCGAGCAGCGAGGACGATGCGCAACTCGCCGCCGACGAAGTCAACGTGTTCTACAACTACTTCGGCGCGTGGTTCAAGAACGAGCGTCCGATCAGTCGCGGCATGATCAAGCCGCTGAACAGCGAGGAAATCGCCGCCCACCCGTTCTACACGCCGGAAGCGATGCGCAAGAACAACGTCATCGGCACGCCCGCGGAAGTCATTGCGCGTCTGAAGGCTTACGAAGCGCTCGGCTTCGACGAGTACTCGTTCTGGATCGACACCGGCATGAGCTTCGAGCGCAAGAAGGCTTCCCTCGAGCGGATGATCCGCGACGTGATGCCTGCGTTCCAATAAGGTGCCGATGCCATGAATGTGCCATTTCAGCTGTATATCGACGGCCGGTTCGAGCCCGGCGCCGCGACGTTCGGCAGCGTGAATCCCGCGACCGGCACCGTGTGGGCGCAGATGCCGGAAGCACGCACCGACGAGGTCAACCGCGCGGTGGCCGCGGCCGGTCGCGCGCTGACCGATCCGCGCTGGGCCGGTCTTTCCGCGTCGGCGCGAGGCAAGCTACTGTACAAGCTCGCCGATCTCGTCGAACGGGCTGCGCCGCGACTCGCTGAAATCGAAACGAACGACACCGGCAAGATCATCCGGGAAACGTCGAGCCAGATCGCGTACGTCGCCGAGTATTACCGCTACTACGCGGGCATTGCCGACAAGCTCGAAGGCAGCAGCATTCCCGTCGACAAGCCCGACATGCAGGTATGGCTCGAACGGCAGCCCGTCGGCGTGGTCGCCGCGATCGTGCCGTGGAACAGCCAGCTGTTCCTGTCCGCGGTGAAGGTCGGGCCGGCTCTCGCTGCCGGATGCACGGTGGTGCTCAAGGCATCCGAGGACGCGCCGGGCCCGTTGCTCGAGTTCGCGCGCCTCGTGCACGAGGCGGGATTCCCGCCGGGCGTCGTCAACATCATTACCGGCTTCGGCCCGGAATGCGGCGCGGTGCTGAGCAGCCACCCGGGCGTGGACAAGGTCGCCTTCACCGGCGGCCCGGAGACGGCGCGCCACATCGTGCGGAACACGGCCAACAACCTCGCGAAGGTGTCGCTCGAGCTCGGCGGTAAATCGCCGTTCATCGTCTTCGCCGATACCGATATCCAGAGCGCGGTGAATGCGCAGGTCGCGGCGATCTTCGCGGCGAGCGGCCAAAGCTGCGTCGCGGGTTCGCGCCTGCTGGTCGAGGCGTCGATCAAGGAGCAGTTCCTTTCCCTGCTGGTCGAGCGTGTGTCGCGCATTCGGGTGGGGTCACCCAACGAGACGGCGACGGAGTATGGCCCACTGTGTACCGAGCGGCAGCTTCGCAACATCGAGGCGGTCGTCGCGAGCTCGGTGCATCAGGGTGCGAAGGTGCTCGCCGGTGGGAAGAAGCTGGAGCGCGACGGGTATTACTACGCGCCGACCATCCTCGACTGCACCGGCGTCGAGAACGCCGACAGCATCACGACGGAACTGTTCGGCCCGGTGCTGTCGGTCGACACGTTCGAATCCGAACAGGAAGCGATCGAGAAGGCGAACAGCACCGTCTATGGTCTCGCCGCCGGCATTTTCACGACCAACCTCACGCGTGCTCACCGCGTGTCGAAACGCGTGCGCTCCGGCATCGTCTGGATCAACACCTATCGCGCGGTGTCGCCGCTCGTGCCGTTCGGCGGCTTCGGTTTGTCGGGGCACGGCCGCGAAGGCGGCCTGAGCGCTGCGCTCGAATATACGACGACAAAGTCCGTGTGGCTTCGCACGTCGGACGATCCGATCAGCGACCCGTTCGTGATGCGTTGAGCGGGCCGCCATTCGCCTGCAGTATCGATTCAAAGCCGCAGAGGCCATGTCGTGCCGTGCCGCGTCATCTAGCGCGTGCGGCGAGACACGGCCCCGGCAATAATGATGGAGACAGCATGACAAAACCGGCAAACGACAGCAGCGTTCTCGCCATCGAAAGCAACTCGATCGACTATGTCGCCCCCGAGGCGCGGCATGGAAAGCCGGCCGATCTGTTCACCCTGTGGTTCTGCACGAATGTCGCGCCGCTGGCCGTGATTTCCGGCGCCACGTCGGTGCTGGTGTTCCACCTCGACCTGGTGAGCGCGATCGTCGCGATCGCGGCCGGGCAATTCTTCGGTGCGATCTTCCATGCGCTCACCTCCGCGCAGGGGCCGCTCGTCGGCGTGCCGCAGATGATCCAGAGCCGGGCCCAGTTCGGCCGGTACGGATCTCTGCTGGTGGTGGGATTCACCACGCTGATCTATCTCGGCTTCTTCGTCTCGAACATCATCCTCGCGGGCAAGACGCTCCATACCGCAGCACCTTCGGTGCCCGTGCCGGTCGCGACGGTCATCGGCGCCGTGCTCGCGACGCTGGTCGGCGTGATCGGCTGCCACTTCATTCATCGCTTCAACAAGGTCGGCGCGTGGTTCATGGGCGGCGCGCTCGTCGTCGGCATCGCGCTGATGGCCCCGAGTATCGACGGCGGGATCCTCCAGCAGGGTCATTTCGATCTCGCCAACTGGTTCGCGATGTTCGGGCTGTGCGCGGTGTGGCAGATCAGCTTCGCGCCCTATACGTCCGACTATTCGCGCTATCTGCCGGCTTCCGCCGGATTCGGCAAGACCTTTGCTTACACGTATTTCGGCACGTCGCTGGGCACGATCTTCGCGTTCCTGTTCGGCGTGCTGGCCGTCAGCACCGGGCATTCGACGGACGCGATGCAGGCGATCCGCGATCAGACCGGCGCGTTCGGCTACGTGCTGATCTTCCTGTTCCTGGTCAACATCATCGGCCACAACGGGATGAACCTGTATGGCGCGGTGCTGTCGTTCATTACCGCCGCGCAGACGTTCCGCCCGCACTGGGTGCCCGGCCGCAACGTGCGCGTCGTCGTGTCGGCGGTGCTGCTGGTGGCTTCGACCGCGACCGCACTGTGGGCATCCAGCAACTTCATCTCGATCTTCCTCAACGCGATCTTCGCGTTGCGCATCGTGCTGGCGCCGTGGATCGCGATCAACCTGATCGACTTCTATCTGGTCAACAACCGCCACTACCGAGTCGCGGAAATCATCAGCAGCAATGGCGGCGTGTATGGGTCGTTCAACGTCAAGGCCATCGCGATCTACGTGTTCGGCATCGCGGTCCAGGTGCCGTTCATGGAAGAGCGTTTTTTCCACGGTCCGTGGGCGTCGATTCTCGGTGGCGCGGACGTGTCGTGGATGGTCGGCCTCGTCGCCACGGCGCTGGCTTGCTACCTGTTCGCGTCGAAGGACGGTGCGCGCTCGCGCGGCCGGTGTCCCGCAGCCGCCGGGGCTTTGGAATAACGGAGGAGTTCGATCATGAACGAAGACGATGCGCTGTTTCAGAAGGGCCTGCCGATTCGCCGGGAAGTGCTCGGCCCCGAGTACGTCGACGCGTCGATGGAGAAGGCCGACGCCTTCATGATGGCGTTCCAGCGCGCCACCACCGCATGGGCGTGGGGCTGGGCATGGGGTGACGAGACGCTCGATCGCAAGACGCGCAGCCTGCTCAACCTCGCGATGCTGACCGCGGCAGGCCATACCAACGAACTGAAGCTGCACGTGAAGGGCGCGCTCAACAACGGCGTGAGCGTCGATGAAATCAAGGCGACGCTGCTGCACGCGACCGCCTATTCGGGCATCCCGCACGGCCTCAGCGCGTTCAAGGCGGCACACGAAGTGCTGGTGGCTGAAGGTGCGTTGAAGTAAGCGACCTGCTTTCGAATATCCGGGCAGACGCATTACCGGTGGACGAAGCAGTACGCGGGGCTGGAATCTGGCCGGGTCCGCGTACTGAAGCAACATTTCCCGTGCTCTGGTCGACGCCCGCTGTAGGCGTTCACCGGAGTGCCAACCGCTGCGCATCTTTATTTCAGTATTTAACGGTGCGCGGGTGTTCTCCAGCATATATCGAGCATTCGCCAGATTGATCGATAGGTTCAGGCCATTTTCCGAGGTCTGACATGGCAACAAAACCGGGAAAGACGAAGGTCAGTGTGCGAGACCGAATGCCTCGGCCCCGCACACTGGGACGCTATATGATCGTCGACCTCCGGATCGACATAACGTCGATGCCGAGTCGCCTTGTTCCGCCGTGCGCCGATTAGGTACCGAACCGGAGCAAGGCATGCGCTGTCGCGGCAGCGATTCTCAGGAATGGTAGGCTGTCTCGCCGTGCGAGCTGACGTCGAGCCCTTCCCGTTCGCGCTCGTGATCGACGCGCAGGCCGATCGTCATGTCGACGAGCTTGAACGCGACGATCGACACGACCGCCGACCAGACGAGCGACGTCCCGACGCCCCAGCACTGCGCGATCAACTGATCGACGATGCGATAGTCGGTCACCTTGTTCGCGACGTAGTCGTAGATGCCCGTGCCGCCAAGCGACGGCGACGCGAACACGCCGGTCAGCAACGCACCGACGATCCCGCCGATGCAATGCACGCCGAACACGTCGAGCGAATCGTCGACGCCGATCATGCGCTTCAGTCCGTTGACGCCCCAGTAGCACACGGCGCCCGCTATCAGGCCCATCGCGATCGCGCCCATCGGGCCTACAAAACCGCACGCGGGGGTGATGACAACGAGCCCGGCGATCGCGCCCGACACTGCACCGAGCATCGACGGCTTCTTCTTCGCCGACCACTCGACCATGGTCCAGGAAACCGTCGCTGCGCACGTCGCGAGCAGTGTCGTGACAAACGCCAGCGTCGCCGCGCCACTGGCCTCCAGCGCCGAGCCGACGTTAAAGCCGAACCAGCCGACCCACAGCAGCGACCCGCCGATCATCGTCATCGTCAGGCTGTGCGGTGCCATGGTTTCACGTCCGAACCCGACGCGCTTGCCGATCATGATCGCGCCGACCAGCGCCGCGATGCCCGCGTTGATATGCACGACCGTGCCACCCGCGAAGTCGATCGCCCCCTTCTGGAACAGGAAGCCCGCCGTCGCGTTGACCTTATCGGCTGCCGCCGCGCTCGTGTAGGCATCGGGACCGGGCCAGTACCAGACCATGTGCGCAATCGGCAGGTACGAGAAGGTGAACCACAGCACCATGAACATCAGAACTGCCGAGAATTTCGCGCGCTCGGCGATACCGCCGACGATCAGCGCAGGCGTGATCGCAGCGAACGTCAGCTGGAACGACACATAGATGAACTCGGGAATCACGACACCCTTGCTGAACGTCGCGGCAGTCGAATCCGGCGTAATGCCGAATAGAAACGCCTTGCTCAGCCCGCCGAAGAACGCATTGCCTTCGGTAAAGGCGATGCTGTAGCCGTAGACGGCCCACAGCACGCCGAGCAGGCAGAACACGACGAGCGTCTGCATCAGGATGGACAGCATGTTCTTCGCCCGCACCATGCCGCCGTAAAACAGCCCGAGCCCGGGCGCCGCCATCATCACGACGAGCAGCGTCGCGACGATCATCCAGGCAGTGTCACCCTTGTTGGGCACCGGCGCGGCGGCCGCCACCGCACCATCCGCCAATGCGGGCACGGCGAACGCCGCCATCCCGAGCAATGCAAGCAATCCGATTACTTTTTTCATTCGTCGATTCCTCGAAAATGGCAGCGCGGGCTATGTCGCGACGCCGATGCCGTCGCAAAAGCGGAGCAGGCGAACCGGCATGCCGTCGCACGGTCCGCCGCGCGACGGTGCGGCGGACCTCAGCCCAATGGAGTGATCAAGCGGCGCGCCTGCGAGCGGAATCGGCAGCAGTCACGCCGGCCGGGCCGACGTGCGCCGATTTCGTCGCGTGCGATGCGGCGGACGTCAATAACGCTGCCCCGGAATCCACGACGTGCCGGCGAGCGGCACGCGCGCCATCGCGGCCGCCTCGACCGTCAGCGCGACAAGATCCTCCGGCTCCAGGTGATGCACGTTCTGCTTGCCGCAGGCCCGCGCGATCGTCGTGAGTTCCATGTTCAGCGTCTTCAGGTAGTTGCGTACGCGGCGCGCGCCTTCGTCGGGCTGCACGCGTTGCTCGAGCACCGCATCCTGTGTCGTTACGCCGACCGGGCACTTGCCCGTATGACAGTGATGGCAGAACCCCGGCGACGTATTCAGCGCCGCGTAGTCCGCGACGGCCGAATGCAGTGCGCCGTTCTGGAAGTACGTATCGCCGTTGCAGCCGAGCGCCATCAGCACGCCCTGGCCGATCGCGACCGCGTCCGCGCCGAGCGCGAGCGCCTTTGCGACATCGGCGCCCGTGCGGATGCCGCCGGACACGATCAGTTGAACCTGCCCCTTCATGTTCAGATCTTCTAGCGCGGCGACAGCCTGGCGGACCGCCGCCAGCGTCGGGATGCCAACGTTCTCGATGAAACAGGTCTGCGTCGCCGCGGTGCCGCCCTGCATGCCGTCGACGACGACGACATCTGCGCCCGCATGAACCGCGAGCTTCACGTCGTTGAACGTGCGCGTCGCGCCGACCTTCACGTAGATCGGCTTCTCCCAGTCGGTGATCTCGCGCAGCTCCTGGATCTTGATCGCCAGATCGTCCGGCCCGGTCCAGTCCGGATGGCGGCTCGCCGAACGCTGATCGACGCCGGCCGGCAACGTGCGCATTGCAGCGACGCGCGGATTGACCTTCTGTCCGAGCAGCATGCCGCCACCGCCCGGTTTCGCACCCTGGCCGATCACAACCTCGATCGCGTCCGCACGGCGCACGTCGTCGGGATTGAAGCCATAGCGCGACGGCAGGCACTGATAGACGAGCGTCTTCGACGAGCGGCGCTCCTCCTCGGTCATGCCGCCGTCGCCCGTCGTCGTCGACGTGCCGGCCGCTGTCGCGGCACGGCCGAGCGCTTCCTTCACGTTCGCCGACAGCGCACCGAAGCTCATGCCGGCCACCGTGATCGGAATATCGAGCACGATCGGCTTCTTCGCGAAGCGCGTACCGAGCACGGTCTGAGTCGTGCATTTCTCACGATATCCTTCGAGCGGATAGCGCGACAGCGACGCGCCGAGAAACAGCAGATCGTCGAAATGCGGCACGGGCCGCTTCGCGCCGAGGCCGCGGATTTCGTATAGGCCGCGCTGAGCGGCCGTATGGATGTAGTCGATCGTCTTGCGGTCGTAGCCGTGCGACTCTTCCTGCTGCAAGCGCGCGAAATGAATGGGTTTGGTTTCCATGGCGTCTTCCCGGACAAGCTGTGGATTCAATATTCCTGGTTCGCGTCGGCGTTCCAGTGGTAAAGGGCGCGCGCCGATGCGATGCGCTTGAACGCACGCGGGTCGTGATCGAGTCCGGCGGCGTCGAGCAGCGCGGCAACGGCGCTGACGTCCGTGTCGGTCATCGGCTCGAACTGTGCGTCGGCGCCGAGCGATTTCACTTCGCCCTTCACGTACAGCACGGCCTCGTAGAGCGAATCGCCGAGCGCGTCGCCCGCGTCGCCGCAGATCACCATGCGCCCGGCCTGGGCCATGAACGCGGAAAAGCTGCCGACCGAGCCGCCGACGACGATGTCGCCGCCTTTCAGCGAAATCCCGCAGCGCAGCCCGGCGTCGCCGTCGATCACGAGCAGCCCGCCGTGCGCGGACGCGCCCGCGCCGTTCGACGCGAAACCCTTCACGTGCACCTTGCCGCTCATCATGTTTTCCGCGACGCCGGTGCCGGCGCTGCCCTCGATGACGATCGTCGCGCGCTTGTTCATGCCGCCGGCGTAATAGCCGGCATGCCCGTCGATCGTCACCGTGACGGCAGCGTCGACGCCCACCGCGATGTTGTGCGCGCCGTTCGGCGAAGCCACGACAACGGCCTGGCCGTCGAGCGTCTCGGCGCCGCCGTGCAGGTACTGGTTGACTTCCCTGACCGTCGCCTGCTCAAGGTCGAATGTCACGCGTTCCATACATACATCTCCTCGGGTGCGGGTTCGAATACTTTCGCGTTCTTGATGTCGGGCAGATGCGCAAGCGAGCGGAACTCGGACGCGATCGCCACGTAGTCGTCGTTCTCGGCGACGACCGCAGGCTTGCACGCGAACGGATCGCGGATCAGCGCCAGCTCGGTCGGGGTGCCCATCAGGAAGGTGAAGAAGCCGTCGAGCTCCTCGAAGCCTTTCTGCAGCGCGGCATGCAGCGTGTCGCCTTCACGCAGCCGCCATTCGAGGAAGCGGCACGCGGCCTCGGTGTCGTTGTCGGTGTCGAAGCGGATGCCTTCCGGCTCGAGCTTGCGCCGCACGCCGTACGGATTCGACAGCGAGCCGTTGTGCACGAGGCAGAAATCCTCGCCCGCGGTAAACGGATGCGCGCGGTCCGGCGTCACCGCCGACTCGGTCGCCATCCGCGTGTGGCCGACGAGGTGCGAGCCCTTGAGATCGCCGAACGCGTAACGCGCGGCGATGTCGGCGGGCAGGCCGATGTCCTTGTAAAGGTCGATCGAGCGGCCGGCCGACAGCACGTAGATGCGCGGGTAATGCTCGTTCAGCCAGTGCTTGATCGAATCGGCCCGCCCCTCGACAGTCAGCACCGCGTGATTGCGCTTTGCGTCGATGCGCGCAGTGGCGTCGACGGACGCTTTCAGGCGATCCAGCAGCACGTCCCACGGGAAGTGCTCGCCCTCGTCCGTAAAGCCCGAGTACAGGCTCAGCTTGCGCCGGCTCGCATCGAGCGCGTCGCCGAACACCGCGAGACCGGCCGAATCCGGGCCGCGCTCGGTCATGCCGATCAGCATCGGCACCATCAGCTCGCCGAGCCGGTCGCGCAGTTCCGGCGTCTTCACCAGCAATCCTACGATTCCGCACATGTTGCCGCCTCCTTAGAAAAACTCGATGTACTGCTTGATTTCCCAATCCGATACGTGGCGCATGTATTCCAGCCACTCCATTCGCTTAAGCTTGAGGAATTCGTCGACCACCGGCCCGAGCGCATCGCGAATCAGTTGATCGGCTTCGAGCGCGTCGAGCGCTTCGCCGAGGTTTTGCGGCAGCACGCCGATGCCGTGGTCGCGCAGCTTCTGCGCCGGCCACTCGTACAGATTCTCGTTCGCGGGGGCGCCCGGCGACAGGTCGCGATCGATGCCGTCGAGCCCGGCGGCGATCACGGCCGCCGTTGCGAGATACGGATTGCATGCGCCGTCGGGCAGACGCAGCTCGATCCGGCCGCCCGGCATGCGCACCATCGTCGAACGATTGTTGTCGCCATAGCTGATGTAGGCCGGCGCCCAGGTCGCGCCGGTCAGCGAGCGCCCGACCACGAGGCGCTTGTACGAGTTCACGGTCGGGTTGCAGAGCGCCGCCAGCGCGGGCGCGTGCGCGAGCAGGCCGGCCGTGAACCGGTAGCCGAGCGTCGACAGGCCCATGCCGAGCGGATCGGCGTCGTCGGCGAACAGGTTGCGCTTGCCGTCGCCGATCGACATGTGCATGTGCATGCCGTTGCCGGGACGGTTCGCGAACGGCTTCGGCATGAACGAGCAGATCATCCCCAGGTCGTTCGCGATCTCCGACGCGGCCATCTTGAAGAACACGTAGTGATCGCACGACGTCAGGCAATCGGTGTACGTGTAGTTGATCTCGAACTGGCCGTTCGCATCCTCGTGGTCGATCTGGTAGACGTCGATGCCGACCGCGCGCAACGATTCGGTGAGCTTTTCCAGGAACACGCGCGTGCGCGACAGGCCCTTGTAGTCGTAGCACGGCTTTGCGAGCGAGTCGCTTGGGTCGCACGGCTCGAGCGTGCCCGACGCGGAGCGCTTCAGCAGCGAAAACTCGGGCTCGAGGCCGGTAAACAGCGTCCAGCCCCGCTCGGCGACACGCGCGACCTGCTTCTTCAACGTCACACGCGAATCGAACACCCACGGCGCGCCGTCGACATGGCCGTCACACACGATGCGTGACAGCCCCGGCTGCCACGGCACCGGCGTGAGCGTCGCGAGGTCGCCGACCGCCATGTAATCCGGGCCGTTCGGCTCGATGCCGACACCCCAGATCGCGAAGCCGGCGAAGCCCGCCCCGGCGGTCAGCACGCTTTTCAGATGAGCGACCGGGACCGACTTGGCCTTGGCCACACCGTGAATATCGACAAATTGCGCAAGGACGTACTTCACGCCTTCCTGCGTCAGATACGCCTGCGCTTCCTCTACGGAGTCGAAACGGGGTACGCTGCCGAGCACATTGGCCGGCAAACTGCACGCATCATTCAGGTTCATCGCCACTCCTTCCCACTACGTCCTTCGATGATTTAAGGAAGCCGCCCGACACGCGAGCGACCCGACTACTCGACACGTTCAGACATCGCCGCAACGGCGGTGCAGGCATGTCCGCAGTACGTGGAGGAATTTATTGCCAATTAACAATAATTCCTACCATGAAACTTTTTACCCGAACTACTCCCTCCCGCGGCGGCGCCGCCACAATCTGCTACCCTGCCCTTTTTTACCGAGGCCGACGATGTCCACCGCAGACGACAGCAAACCACCGCTCGAACGGTATCTCGGCTCGACGATCCGCGAGCTTCGCCAGCATCACGGCCTGACCATCGCACAGGTCGCCGAGCAGGCCGGCATCAGCCGCGGGATGCTCTCGAAAATCGAGAACGCGCAGACCTCCACCGGCCTCGACGTACTCCACCGCATCGCGCAGGCGCTCGGCGTGTCGATGTCGACGCTGTTCCGCAACTTCGACGTTCCGCAGGGCGGCGCCCAACTCGTCAAGAAGGGCGCCGGCATGGAAGTCGTCCGCAAAGGCACCAAACGCGGCCACACCTACCATCTGCTTGCCTACGACCAAGGCCCGCGCAAGCTCTTCGAGCCGTTCCTGATCACGATGGAAGATCAGGCGGAACGCTTTCCCGTCTTCGAGCACCCCGGCACCGAGTTCATCCACATGCTCAAGGGCGTGATCGAATATCGCCACGGCCAGCAGACCTACATCCTCCATCCCGGCGACACGCTGACCTTCCGGGGTGACGTGCCGCATGGCCCGGAACGCCTGATCAAGACGCCGATCCAGTTCCTGTCCATCTTCGTCTACGGCCAGCAGACCGAAGCGTGACGCCGAATACGATGCAAGCTCCGTGCCAAGTTTCCCTATGTGAATCAAAGATTCCCACTGATAAACACTTTCGGCGTAATGCGTGCGGTGTGTCGTTTCATCTGTTCAATCGATCCTGCCTGCCCGCGGTGCGACGTCTTGTTGAATACGGTGCAACGGCGCACTGAAACGGAAACCGCGGTTACGAAGATGTATCAGGAGTGCTTATGCTGAGGCGGGCGGCAACGTCGCGAGCACAGCCAGCGCCGCATCGATCATCCGGCGCAGCGTCGGCTGCACGGCCGCCGCGCGAGCGGGGTCGTATGCGAACGGAAATGCCTCGCTCATGTATGTCGACTGGCACATCTCGAGCTGGATCGCGTGCACGCCACACGACGGCTCGCCGAACCGCCGCGTGATATAGCCGCCCTTGAAGCGGCCGTTGGCCACCCACGTGAACGGACTCGCCGCGGCTTCGCGCGCCACGGCGGCGAGCAGCGCCGGCGCGGCGGTGCGGCCGTCCTGCGTGCCGAGATTCAGGTCCGGCAGCTTGCCGTCGAACAGTCGCGGCAGCACACTCGCAATCGAATGCGCTTCCCACAGCAACACGTTTCCATGCAGCGCACGCAATCTGGCCAGTTCCGCTTCGAGCGCCGCGTGATACGGCTGCCAGTATTCGTGTACCCGGCGCGCTTTCTCCTGCGCGTCGGGCGCGCCACCCTCCCGGTAAACCGGTTCGCCGCAGAAAGTCTCCGTCGGGCACAGCCCGGTCGTCGTCTGCCCCGGATACAGGCTTTCGTCGTTCTGCGGCCGGTTGAGGTCGATCACATAGCGCGACACGGTCGCGCCAAGGACCGTGGCGCCGAATTCCGATGCGAACGCATACAGGCGGTCGAGATGCCAGTCCGTATCGGCGAGCGTCAGCGCGGCCTCCGAGTACGTGTCGCGCAGCGGCGCCGGAATCCCGGTGCCGAGATGGGGAATCGAAATCAGCAGCGGCGCGTCGCCCCGCTGCAACGCAAACAGTTCGGTCATATGGCACTCCGTGGAAATCAAAGCAGCGCGTCGTCGGGCAGATGCGGCAACGCGCGTTCGAGCGCGGGCCGAATCGAGCGGTCGATGACGGTCCGAGTCAACGCGACGATTTCCCTGACGAAATCTTCCCACTCGCCCTGACGGTGCAGCAGGAAGAAATCCCGCCGACCGAGCCGTCCGGACGGCAGCGGCAATACCTCGATTTCGGCGAGATAGTGCCGCGCCTGCCACAGACATAGCGGCGTCGAGATCGCAAAACCGAGCCGCGCGACCACGAGGCTCAGCAGCGGATCGGTCGCGTCGAATTCGAAGCGCTTCGGGCTGTCGATGCCGAGGTGCCGCGCGTAGCGTTCCACCTGCTGGCCGATCACCGAACGCGCGGTGTAGCGAATCAGCGGCAGTTCCGCCGCCAGCGTGCGCCAGTCGAGCTTCGGGCGGCCGGCCAGGTGGCTGCGCGCAACGACCGCGACGAACGCCTCCGAGAACAGCGGCATCTCGACGATGCGCGCATCGTTCAGCGTGGTCTGCGTACAGACCGCGACATCCAGCTCCCGATCGTGCAGCTGCTTGCTCAGCCCGGGTGTCAGCCCGGACCACATCGTGATCTGCCGGGAGGTGCCGGAAACCGCCCGGATCAACTCCGGGCCGACCGTCGCGGCGAATGAATCGACGCAGCCGAGCCGCACCGGCAGCCGGCCGGCGTCCGACGCGTCGCCGACGCGCGCGCTGACCATCTGCGCATGCTCCAGCAGCGGCCGAGCCAGTTCGAGCAACGCACGCCCGGCGACATTCGGGCGCGGGGGGCGGCTGTCCCGGTCGAACAGCACCGTGCCCTGCTCGCGCTCGAGCGCGGTGATCGCCTGGCTGATCGCGCTCTGGCTCACGCCGATCCGCTTGGCCGCGGCGGTCATCGAACCGGTCTCGCAGACGGTGACGAACGCCTCTAGCGCCCGCAGATCGATTGGCGGTGGGGTGCGTCTCATCGTTTCTCCCGGGTAGACGCCGGATTCGGCGGACCGGCGGCATGGAACGGATGGTGCGCCGGATCGGGCGGCCCTGGCGCGAGATGAGCACTTCCGGGGACGCAGCATAAGTTTGCCTAATACAAAATTCGGCCGCGCCCGTACTTTCTAGAATCGGCTCACTGCCTACCCAGAGGGAATCATGAGCCATTCCGACTTCATCGTGATCGGCGCCGGCGTGATCGGCGCATCCGTCGCACATCATCTGGCGTCGCTCGGCGCCGGCAACGTGCTTGTCGTCGAACGCGGGTCGATCGGCGCCGGAACGACGTCGCAATCGTCCGGCCTGCTGCGCACGCACTACTCGGTGCGTCAGAACGTCGAACTCGCGCGCGCATCCTGGTGGGCCTTCAACAACTTCGCCGAATACGTCGGCGACGACGAGGCGTCGTGCGGCCTCGTCAAGTGCGGATACATGATCTGCGCGCCGGACGGCGACAAGCTCGAGCCGCTGCGCGCGTCGCTCGACGCACAGCGTGCGATGGGTATCGAGGTCCAGTTGCTGGACCGGCAGGCCGCGCAAGCGCGGTTGCCGATCGCGCGCTTCGACGACGCGGCGCTGATCGGCTTCGAGCCCGAGGCCGGATTCGCCGACGCGTATCTCGTCGCCACCAGCTTCGCGAAATCCGCGCGCCGCCGCGGCGTGAAGATTCTCGAAGGCACGACCGTCACCGGCGTGTTGCGCGAGGGCCGCCGCGTCGTCGGCGTCGACACGACCGCCGGACGCTTCACCTGCGGCACGCTGATCAGTACGCAGAACATCTGGACGCCCGAACTGTCGGGCTGGATCGACGTGCCGCTGCCCGTCAAGCCCGAGCGCCACACCGTGCTGGCGCTCGAATGCGATGCGCACTACTCGTTCAAGATGCCGGCGTTCAAGGATCTCGGCTCGCCCGGCATGCTGTATTACCGCAGCTACGGCGGCAGCCAGATGCTGGTGTCCGAGGGCGTGGTCGGCGAGACGCTGAATGCGCCCGAGACGGAACAGGGCGACATCTCCCTCGATTACGTCGCCGAGGTCGGCGCGCAGGTCGCCGAGCGCTTCCCCGCGTACGAAACGGCCGGGCTCGCGTCGTCGTGGACCGGCGTCTACGACGTCACGCCGGACTGGAACCCCGTGCTCGGCAACGTCGGCGACATCGACGGGCTCGTCGTGGGCTTCGGCTTCTCCGGCCACGGCTTCAAGCTTTCGCCCGGGATCGGCAAGCTGCTCGCGCAGCATGCGCTCGGTCTCCCGACCGATGTCTCGCTCGCCCCTTACGCGCTCGAACGCTTTGCGACGGGCGCATTGCTGACCGGCAAGTACGGCCTCGGCGCCGTGTCCTGACCCGCCTTCTTTCGGAGCCGACATCATGTCTCTCAAGATCCTGGTCCCCATCAAGCGCGTGGTCGATCCGAACGTCCGCGTCCGTATCGGCACGGGCGGCACGATCGATACGGCCGGCCTCAAGATGTCCGTCAACCCGTTCGACGAATGCGCGATCGAAATGGCGCTGCGTCTGCGTGAAGCGGGTCACGCCGCGCATGTCACTGTCGTCACCTGCGGCCTGCCGGTATGCCAGGACGTGCTGCGCACCGGGCTCGCGATGGGCGCGGACGACGCGGTCCTGATCGACACCGGCGACGCGGGCGCGTCGCTCGATTCGTCGGGTGTCGCGCACCTGCTGCGCACGTTCATCGTCAGGTCGCCGTACGACCTCGTGCTGTGCGGCAAGCAGGCGATCGACGACGACACCGGCGGCGTCGCGCCGATGCTCGCCGGCCTGCTCGGCTGGCCGCAGGCGCTCGACGCGACCGGCCTCGCGCCGGACGGCGCCGGCTGGCGCGTCACCTGCGGCGACGATGCGGGAACGGCCACATGGCAGCTCGCCGGCCCCGCCGTGATCAGCGCCGACCTGCGGCTCGCGGAACCGCGCCGCGTGACGCTGCCGAGCATCGTCAAGGCGAAGCAGAAGCCGCTCGCGATCATCGATGCCGCTCCCTTCGGCGTCGATCTGGCGCCCGCCACGCACACCGTCCGCCTCGACGAACCCGCGATCCGCCGAGCGGGCACCCGCGCGGCCGATATTGCAGAATTCGTCGCCGCGCTCGCCGCACAAAACGTATTCGTTCATTCGGGAGCCACCGCATGAGAACGCTCGTCATCGCAGAAACATCCGCCGGCACACTGGCCGAATCGACGGCGCGCATCGTGACCGCCGCCGTTCAGCGGCGCCAGCCGGTCGACGTGCTGGCCCTCGACCCGGCCGCTGCAGCGGCGGCGGCCATGATCGAAGGTGTCGAGCAGGTGCTCCATCTCGTTGCGGCAGACGCCGCTGCCATCCCGCCTGAAGCGTTGGCGGCGGTGCTGTGCGAATTGGCGCCGCGCTATTCGCTGTTCGTCGCCGCGCATCGCACGCTGGGCCGCAACGCGCTGCCGCGTGCGGCCGCCGTCGCCGGCGGCGCGTTCGTCGCGGACGTCGTGGCAATAACGGACGACGATCGCTTCGTTCGCGGCCTCTATGCGGGCAGTATCGTCGCCACGGTGACGAGCGCGCGTGCGAAAACCTTTGCGACGGTTCGCGCATCGTCGTTTCCGCCCGCCGGCGTGCGCGCCCAGCCGGCCCCCGTCGCGGCGCTTGACGATCCGCCGGCCTTCCCGGTGACGACGCTGCTCGAGCGGCACAGCACGCAAGCGGCCGGCCTCGATCTGAACAACGCGCCGATCGTCGTATCGGGCGGGCGCGGGCTAGCGTCCGGCGACAACATGGCAAGGCTCGGCGCACTGGCGGCGCGGCTCGGCGCGGCACTCGGCGCGTCGCGCGCCGCGGTCGACGCGGGCTATGCGCCGAACGCGATCCAGGTGGGCCAGACAGGCAAGACCGTCGCGCCCGATGTCTACCTCGCATTCGGCATTTCCGGTGCCGTGCAGCATCTCGCCGGCATGAAGGACTCGAAGCTCGTCGTCGCGGTCAACAAGGATCCGGACGCCCCTATTTTCTCATTCGCCGATATCGGTTTCGTTGGCGACCTGTTCGACGTGATAGCCGCGCTCGAGCGTCACGTTGGCGCGGGAGACGGCGCATGACACCGGCGTCGTCCGTTGGCGATAGCGCCGTGCATCCCGCACCTTCCTCCCATCGCTATCCGAGCGTGCAATTCGTCGATTGCGCGCAGATTGCGCCCGAAGCGTGGGCAAACGGGGCCGGCGTGACGAGGACCGTCGCCCGGCACATCGGCGTCGGCGGCGTCGCCGATTGGCGAGTCAGCCTCGCAACGCTCGACGGATCGGCGCGCTTCTCGCAGTTTCCGGGGATGGATCGCACGCTCGTCCCGATCGACGATACGCAGGTCGAGTTGAACGTGCAGGATGGGCAGCTGATCGCGCGCTCCACGCAGCCGGCGTGCTTTCCCGGCGATCTCCTCGTGTGGACGAGCGGCATGACGCGCTCGACGACAGTCCTTAACGTAATGACGCGGCGCGACGCATGTCGCGCAGCAGTCACCGTGACGACCCATTCGCGTCGGATCACGCCCGCGCCTGCGCAACTGTTGATCAGCGCGTCCGGGCAATGGCGCGTCGAAAGCAGCTTGCTGAGCGCGGTCTCGCTGGGTTCGATGCAAGGCCTGTGGGTCGAGGGACGCGTCGAGGAGCTCGATCTGTGCCCCGTCGCTCCCGGGTCCAGGCTGATCTCGATCGCAATCCATTCGATCCCGCACTGAACGACACGACTAGTGAAGACATGCCTGATATGACCTTTGCCGATCAATACGGCCCGCGCGAATCGATGGAATACGACGTCGTGATCGTCGGCGGCGGCCCCGCCGGGCTGTCGGCGGCGATCCGGCTCAAGCAGCTGGCCGCCGAGAAAGGCGCCGAGATCGGCGTGTGCGTGCTCGAGAAGGGTTCCGAGATCGGCGCGCACATCCTGTCGGGCGCGGTGATGGACCCGCGCGCGATCACCGAACTGTTCCCCGACTGGAAGGAACAGGGTGCACCGCTCAGCGTCGAGGTGAGCGAGGACCGCTTCCTGTTCCTGTCGGAAAAGAGCGCGGTGCAGACGCCGAACTGGGCGCTGCCCGAGAACTTCAAGAACCACGGCAACTACGTGATCTCGCTGGGCAACGTCACGCGCTGGCTTGGGGCACAGGCGGAAGCGCTGGGCGTCGAGATCTTCCCGGGCTTCCCGGCCGCCGAGGTCCTCTACAACGACGACGGCTCGGTGAAGGGCGTCGCCACCGGCAACATGGGCGTGGGCAAGGACGGCGAGCCGACCGAGAACTTCCAGCTCGGCATGGAGCTGCACGCGAAGTACACGCTGTTCGCCGAAGGCTGCCGCGGCCATCTGGGCCGCCAGCTGATCTCGAAGTTCAAGCTCGACGTGAATGCCGATCCGCAGGCGTACGGGATCGGCATCAAGGAACTGTGGGAAATCGATCCCGCGAAGCACAAGCCGGGCCTTGTGATCCACACGGCCGGCTGGCCGCTGAAGTCGGATACCTACGGCGGCTCGTTCCTGTATCACATGGACAACAACCAGGTCGTGGCCGGCTTCGTGGTCGGCCTCGGTTACACGAACCCGTACCTGTCGCCGTTCGAGGAATTCCAGCGCTACAAGACGCACCCGTCGATCCGCGCGTTCCTCGAAGGCGGCAAGCGCGTGTCGTACGGTGCGCGCGCGATCACCGCGGGCGGGCTGCTGTCGCTGCCGAAGACGGTATTCCCGGGCGGCGCGCTGATCGGCGACGACGCGGGCTTCCTGAACGCATCGCGGATCAAGGGCAGCCACGCGGCGATCAAGACCGGCATGCTGGCGGCCGACGCCGCGTTCGACGCGTTGCAGGCCGGCCGTCAGTCGGACGAGCTCAACGCGTACCCGGATGCGTTCAAGCAGTCGTGGCTGTACACGGAGCTGTACCGCGCGCGCAACTTCAAGCAGTGGATGGCGAAGGGGCTGTATCTCGGCACGCTGATGGTCGGGCTCGAGCAGAAGGTGATGGGCGGCAACGTGCCGTGGACGCTGCACCACCAGCACGCGGACCACGAGATGCTGAAGCCGGCGTCGCAGTGCGAGCCGATCGAGTATCCGAAGCCGGACGGCAAGCTGACGTTCGACCGGCTGTCGTCGGTGTTCATCTCGAACACGAACCACGAGGAGAACCAGCCGGCACACCTGACGCTGAAGGATGCGAACGTGCCGGTGAACGTGAACCTGCGCACGTACGCGGGGCCGGAGGGGCGCTTCTGCCCGGCGGCTGTGTACGAATTCGTGAAGAACGACGACGGCAGCGATCGGCTGGTGATTAACGCGCAGAACTGCGTGCACTGCAAGACCTGCGACATCAAGGACCCGACGCAGAACATCGTGTGGGTCACGCCGGAAGGCGGCGGCGGGCCGAATTACCCAGGCATGTGACTGGGAGGCTGCTCACATCCGAGCGGCACGTACATCGGACCCGGTTCGGACTTTTTCGCGGCCGTTTCCCCCGGACGTGCTCGATGCGCACGCCCGATGCAAATCGGATGATTCACCATCCTGGACCTTGAATACCGCCACGGCGTCGTTCAGGTTCGTCACCTGCTCGTTCAGCGAATGTGCCGCTGCTGCCGCTTGCTCGACGAGCGCCGCGTTCTGCTGCGTGATCGTATCCATCTGCACGACGGCCTGATTGACCTGTTCGCCCCCGCGGTTCTGCTGCTCCAACGCGGCCGCAATCTCCGCAACGATGTCCGATATCTGCTTGCTCGACTACCGGCAGCTTGTCGTCGTTATTCCGGAATCGGCAAGCCCAGCCGCCAGCTCAAGTTTTTGCGCGCTCGCGTCTCGCAGCGCGTGTAGAAGAAATCCGTGAGATAGATGCGCGGGCGTGCGAGCAACCCGCGCAGAATGGTCCGTTCATGAAGGTCGTAAGCCCGGTCGTCAAGATCGGGGCGCTCCGCCCTGAGGAGGCGGCCGTCTTCGCGAAATCTGCTTCGAGAAGCGCCAAGCGCTGCCAGGTCGATGTCGCACGCAAAACGGGTATCCGGTTCTGCGGCAAGCCCCAAGTGGGTCGTCGCGAGAATCATCTCGCAGATACGGTCGCACGCGCGGATTCGCCCCCCGGCCTGGCGGATGAACCAGTCCGCGCTACGCTGCTCGTTATCTCGCGCGCCCGGAACGAAAATCACGTCATGGAACCACAGCGTGAGCTCGACGGCGTCCGGTTCGGGAATCGAGTCGCGCGCCAGGTCGAGGTGACGCAAACATTGCCGGACATGCGCGAGCGTATGGTAATGGCGCGCCGGCTCCGTATAGCATCGCGCCAGCATGCGATACACATCCTCGGCCTGTGTCCCGCCGCTGCACGACCACAACGCGACGAACCGCGCCTGCGTCCGGTTCACGTTCGCTCCTTGGCCCGGGGCGGCTACGCATGATCGCCCGATGCCGACATTACCGCGATGCGCTCAGAGAAATTCCCTGCGGATGTCGATACTCGACCGCTGTCCGATGTTTCCGTAGTGATGCGCGAGCCACGTATCCGCTTCGCGTCGCCCGTAGTCATGCAGTTCGCTGAGAAATCCCCAATCCGCGTTGTACTTGCTCGATACGCTCAACGCGCACAGAGCGTCGTCGGCCCGAATGGAATGGATCAGCATTTCCTTCATCTCGCCGCGTTTTATCGCGCCTTGCTGGATCAGGTCGGTGACAAACGAGATTGCTCGCATCTCGCGCATCAGCGACGAGTTGAAACTGATCTCGCTGATACGGTTGAGAATTTCGGCAGCCGCGATTGGCACACCGCGGCGTACAAGTGGATTGATGTGTACGATCACGACGTCGCGCGTCGCGCAATTGTAGATGAGAGGATAGATGGCCGGATTACCCATGTAGCCGCCATCCCAGTAGTACTCGCCGTCGATTGCGACCGCCTGGAACAGTGTCGGCACGCATGCCGATGCAAGTACCGCGTCGGCACTGACATCCTCTCCCGTGAAGATGCGTATTTTCCCTGTCTCGACATTGGTTGCGCACAGGTACAACCGGATCGGACAGTGCTTGCGCAGCGCATCGAAATCGACCTGGCTTTCGAGCACTTCGCGCAGCGGGTTCAGGTTGTTCGGATTGAACTGATAGGGCGAAAAAACGCGCAGCATCATGTCGGCGAATGCATAAAGCGGCGAATGATCGAGCCCGAAGCTGTGCGTGCCCTTCAGCCAGGGCACCCAACGCAGCGGGTTGTAGCGCTCCGCCGATTGCGCGACTGCGTGCCAGAAGTCGTGCAGCGCCTGGCGCGCACCGTCTTCGCCCCCCTTTTGCAGCCCGTATGCGAGTACAGCGGCGTTCATCGCGCCGGCGCTGGTTGCACTGACACCCTCTATTTCGAGCCTGCTGTCTTCGAGCAGACTGTCAAGCACGCCCCAGGTAAAGGCGCCGTGCATCCCGCCGCCCTGCAAAGCCAGCGCGATCGGTTTGCGCGGTCCATCATTGCGGCGTCTCGTGTGCGTGATCGTCATGCCCGTCTCCCCAGCTCTCCGTCATGCGGAGCAGCGGCAGGCAACGGGCGGTACGTCGTCACGCGATACGTCGTCGTGCGCCGCAGGTCCGTTCATCCTGCGCGTGCGTCCAATGCATCCAGCAGCGCTTTCGCCTCTCGCAGGTCGCTCGTGTCGAATCCTTCCGTGAAGCAGCTGTACACCTCGGACAGCGCCCGCTTTGCCTCCACGGTCTTCCCCTGCCGTTGCAACAGCCTCGCAAGGTCCGACGCTGCCCGCAATTCCAGCGCCCTGGCACCCTGCCGGCGCGCTCGCGCGATCGCTCGGTGAAAACAGTCCACCGCTTCGTCATCGCGTGCAGGTGCGGTGCCGTCCATGATCGCCGCTTCGGCCAGATAGACTCCCGTGAGCCTGCAGAGCTCGACTTCGTAGCAGTGCTCACCGGATTTCTCGACGATCGCCATCGCCTCTTCCAGCGTGTCTCGTGCCGCCCTCTCATCACCCGCACGCCAGTAGCTGTCGGCGAGCAACGCGAGAGAATATGGCCGCAGGTCTTCGCCGCCGGCTGCCCGTTGCGCGTCGAGGCCCAGCCGCATCTGCGCGATTCCGTCCTGGATGTTTCCTTGCTCGCTCGTCGCCCAGCCTCGCAGAAGCATCCCCCACGCGAGCCAGTAAGGCAATCCGTGCTCGGTCGAAACGGCAATGACCGCATCCGCACGTTCACCGGCAAGCACCGGCTCCCTCCGCATTTGATGCAAGTGGGCTGCGTAGGTAAGACTGAACGCCAGGGATGGCCCATAAGAAAGGCCCTGCGCGAGCGCGAGTGCTTCAGCGCTGCGTTTGAGCGCTTGTTCCGGATATCCCTGAAACCACAAGGTCAATACGAGGTAATTCAGAGCCCGGATACCGGGATCCACCCCGTGTGCGAAGACGTGTGCCTGATGCTGCTTCGGATCGTAGATCGCGCAGGCCTGTTCCAGGTTTGCGCGAGCAGCGCCGAAATCGCCCTGCAGAAAAAAGCACGCGCCCAGCGCACCATGCGCCTCCACGAGCAAGCCCGGATCATTCGTATCCCTGGCAATACCGAGCATCTGGTTGCTCAGATCGGTCGCGATCGCATACTCGCCGCGCACCACATGGTGTATCCGCAAGCCCAACTGCGTCGCAAAGCGTTGCGATGCCTCACCGGTCCGCTCGCATAACTCGAGCGCGCGCCTGTATGTCACGCCCACCTCTGTCGCGCCATACCCACGGACATCCATCAAGACCGGCCCGAGGGAAAGCAGCAGCGTCAGTTCCCAATGCGCATGCATCGGTGTATCCGGCAAACGCTTGAGCAGCGCAAGCGCCGCTCCGAGGTGATTCATAGCATCGGGGTGGGCAGCATGACGCAGCGCCTGCTGCGCCGCACGATGCAGATATTCGACAGCCTTGGGAATGTTTCCGCTCTGACTGTAGTGGTGCGCAAGTTCGCTGCAGTAATCGGCGATGCGCGTCGGAAACAGCACCTCGATCGCCTGCGCAGTGCGCTCGTGCAGCGTGGTACGCCGCTCCGTGAGCAACGAGCGCCCGGCCACTTCCTGAGTCAGCGCGTGTTTGAATGAATAATTGACCTCGGGAAAGGCCGGTCGCTCGTAGATGAACTCCGCCGCTTCCAGATGGGCGAGCAGGCCACGCAGTTCATCGTCCCGCGCCGGCGCTTCACTGCAAATTCGCCGGATCAGGCTGAACGGAAACTCGTGGCCTATCACCGCGAGCGCCTGCAGCAGTTCCTTTTCCTTGATGGGAAGCCGATCGATCCGGGCAGCCAGCACGCCCTGCACGGTGGTGGGAATATGCAGCGTCGCCGGGGTCTCCACGATGCGGTAATGCCCGGCATCGCCGAGCAGCGATTTCTCTTCGACAAGCGTCTGGACCACTTCCTCCATGAAAAACGGGTTGCCCTCCGTCTTCTCCAGAATGAGCTGCTTTAGAGGCACGAGCGAGCGATCCTCGCCGAGCAGCGCCGTAAGCAGTCCTTGAGCATCGGATGGACCAAGCGGTTCGAGACGGATTTTGCTGCAATGAACCGCGCGGTCCCACACGGGCCGATACTCGGGCCGGTAGTTCACCAACAGGAGTATTCGCTCGTCCGGCACGTGGTCGACCAGGTATGTGAGGAACGCTTCTGTCTCGCGGTCCAGCCATTGCAGATCCTCGAACAGCAAATGAACCGGCTGATTCCGGCTCTCTCGCGCGAGAAGCTTCCTGATCGCGTCGAAGGTACGGTCGCGCCGGATCTGTGGATCCATCTCGACCAGTCTCGTCCCGCCTTCGCCGATTCCAAGCAGATAGAGGATGTATGGCACGAGGTCCTCGAAACTGCGCTCGAGCGTGAGCGCCTTGCCGATGACCTTTTCCCGGCAGCGCCGCTCGTCGTCCTGCGTCGTGATCTGGAAATAGTTCTTCAGGAGTTCGATGAGCGGCAAATTGGGAAACGCCTTGCCGTGCGAGACCGAAAACGTCTCCAACACCAGCGCGCCACGCCGCGAACGCTCCTTGAACTCGTGGAAAAGGCGCGACTTTCCGACGCCCGCCTCCCCCACGACGCCGACCACGCGCCCATGCCCGCCCCTCATTGCCTCCAGCGCCCGGTTCAGATGTTCCATTTCCGGTTCACGGCCGACAAACCGCGCGAGACCGCGATGCGCCGACAGCTGCAGGCGCGTGCGCAACGCCCCCAGGCCAAGCACCTCGTATACGCACAGCGGCGCGGGAATTCCCTTGAGTTGCGTTGCCCCCAGCGCCTTGAACTCGAAATAGCCTTCGGCCAGCTTATGGGTGGACTCGCTGACGAGAATTGACGTGGGCGTGGCGATTCCCTCGATCCGCGACGCGATGTGGATCGTATGCCCGAGCGGATCGTATTCGGTGTGCAAGTCGTCGGTGCGAATGGAACGGACGACGACCTCGCCCGTATGAACGCCGACGCGAATTTGCAGAGGAATGCCTTCCCGCAGACGAATGCGGTCGCCATGCTGCCGCATCGCCTGCTGCATGCGCAATGCAGCAAAAAGCGCTCGCTGCGCATGGTCTTCGTGGGCGATCGGTGCGCCGAACAGCGCGAGGATGCCGTCGCCGAGCGATTTCGCTACGTACCCTTCGTAGTAGTGGACGGCTTCCATCATCAGCTCGACCACGGGCACGATCAGGCGATGCGCCACTTCGGGATCGAGATCGTGGATCAACGCGGTCGACCCGGCCATGTCGGCAAACAGCGCGGTAACGGTCTTGCGCTCGCCGGCGGGCTCGCCGCGCGCTTCCATGGCCGCGTGTTCGGCACGAATCCGCTCGGCAAGATGATCGGGCGTGTAATGAATGGGGGTTGGCGGCGGATCCCGACCCGATGGTCGAGAAAACGACGGCGCAGCGGCGGGGGTAGCCAGCGACGCCCCGCAATTGCTGCAGAAGCGCGCTGCCGGCTCGGCCTCATGCCCGCATTGCGGACAAGTGCGGGACAGCACGGCCTGACACTCCTGGCAGACCTTCGAACCGGGAGGATTCTCGGACCCGCATATTGCGCAGCGCATAAAACCCTCTTCCTGCCAAGGGTCGACATCGATACATTATGCGCCACTATCTGCGGGGCATTCAGGCCGGCGAGCGTGATCATGCATGCCGACAAGCGAAGAAACCAATGGCTCGACGGCAGTAGACGCGGTGCTCGGGAAACATCGGCGCCAGCTCGAAACCCAAGGGGATGTTCAGTGCTACGAACGCTGAAAAGCGGACGCTTCGGGAACGGCTGCCGGTGCGCGCGCTCAGGACGCTGCGCGGTGTCCCGCTGCCGTTGCGCCGGCAGGCGATCGAGGTGCCGCCGCCGCGGGGTGCGCGGGCGACGGGGACGCTGCGGCGCCAGGCCCGGACGGCGGCGGCTGCGCGGACGTGTGCGCCGCAGCCGGTGGCGACGCGGACGCTTGGCCGGCGCCGGCTCCCCCTGCCGAGCCTGAAGCGGCGGAACCCGAAGCCGCAGGCGCGGCGCCGGGCGGCGGGCGCAGCCCGCCGTCGAGCGAGGTCCGTCGGGCTGCCAGGTCGGCCTGTTCGGCGCTGCGCAGGGCGGCGCGATCGGAGGACAGGCGCGCCGCTTCGGCATCCGGATTGATCGTGTTGACGCGGATGCGCTCGACATCGCCCACTCCCGCCAGCCGGTTCAACGGCACGTAGTCCGTACGAAACACCAGCTCGATGCCGCTCGTCAGGTTGACGTCGGCGTGCGAACTCTCGGTCGTCTGGGTCCGGTCGGTCGACACGTAGCCGATCGTGCTCTGCACATTGGCCTCCGCGCCCCAGGGCCCGAAGCGTGCGCCTCCGCTCACGCCCACCGTGTTGCGCGTGTCGAATTGCGAGCCGCGGTCGTTGGCGGCGGCGCTGCTAGCATCGATATGGAAATTCATCGCGGCGTTGAGCCGGCCGCTTTCGATGACGATGCGCTGCAGGCCCATCTGCACCATCGTCGCGAGCAACTGCTGGCGGTTGCGGGCCAGCACCTGCTGTGCGAGCGGCACCAGGCGCTCGGGATCGGAAGCCGGGACCGCGTCGCCCGGCCCCATTCCCAGTGCGCTGCGCAGCGCCGCTTCGGCCGGCGGGGACGCGCCCGGGCGCAACGTCAGCCGGGTCGCGGCATCGCGCTCGGCCTGCAGCTCCTGCTGGCGCTGGCGGCGCTCGTCCGGCGGCAGGCCCGCCAATTCGTCGGCATCGTCCGCGGCCTCGTCGTCGCCGGTGACCTGGTAGGCGGCGGGGAAATGCTCGGCCAGCCACTGCCGCGCGCCGGCGATGCCGACGTTGCTGTCCGCGAAGCCTTCGGTGGTCTGCGCGACGTTGCGGATCAGGTCGACGAACGCGGTCAGCTGCTGCTGGTTCGAATCGTTCATCGCCTTGAAGACCCCCGTGATCAGCTCGGTCACGAAGCGCGGGAACGACACCGCGTCGAGCACCGCCCGGGTGGTGCCGGCCATCCTGTCGATGGCGGTGCCCGAATAGTCCGAGCCGGCGTTCTGCGCGACGGCCAGCGCCGCGCCGGGACGCGCCGCGAGCGCGTCGTGGTCGAGCGCGATCGAGCCGATCCGCACCAGCCCGGACGCGAGATCGCGGCGCGTGGCCGGATCGAGGGCGCCGAAGCCCTGCTGCGCGGACAGCAGTTCGCGGACACGGTGGCGAACGTCGGGCCGCAGCACCGGCGAACGCGCAAGGCGCGCGGCTGCCGCCATCTCAGCGGCTCCGCCGCGCGGCGCGCATCCCGCGACGCGTGGCGCGCGGCCGGGATGGCGACGGCGCGTCCACCGCCCTCGGTATCCCGGTTGTGCCGCCCGCATCGCGACGGCCTGAGCGACGAGGTTTCATGTCAGCGTCCGAGTGCCGCCCACGGGTTCTCCGGCGCAGCCGGCCCCAAAGCCGGCGGCACGCCGCGGCCGGCGTCCGGCGCGGCAGGCGCCTGGCCGTCGGGTTTCTCGCCGAGGCCGAGCGTTGCCTCGATCCATTCGGCGGCGGCGGCAATCACCGGATTGTCGGTGGTCACCAGCGGCGACGCGCCGCCCAGCGCATCCGCGACGTCCGCCAGCCACGCGATCACGGTCATCCCGGCTTTGCCGCGCCGGACATGGGCGGCGGGCTGGCGCGGCGGCTGGCGCGAGAGCCGGCCGATGGCGGCGACCACGCCCCAGATGTCGCGCGCAGCGAAGCCTTGACGCATGTCGGCATGGCCGAGGATCGCGAACGCGTCCCTGAGCATGCCGACAATCTCGCCGGCCATGAACGCGGTCACGCCGGTACACGCGGCGCCGAGGTTTTGCGCGAGCGAGCGGGCGGCGTTGCGGACCCGCGCCTGGTGCCCGAGATCTCCGCGCGGGTCGGCGCCGGGCGTCTCGTCGAGTTTGTAGAGCGCCTCGCAAAGCGCGAGCATGCACTCCTCGAACTGGACGTTGCGCTCGGCATCCGCCGCCGCCGGGCCGTACGCGGTGCCGAACAACCGCGAATAAAACGCCGCGCGTTCGCCGGCCGCCAGCTTCTCGGCGCGGTGGCGCCACCAGTTGGCGACCAGCGGCCCCGCGCCGCCGAGATCGACGCCGACGGCGCCGCTCGCGGACAAGCCGGCGAGCGCCTCGACCGCGGGGATCACGCCCGCGGGCTCGAGATCGGCCGCCAGATAGAGCGACGCGAGCGCCCGCAGTTGCGCCTTGTCGACGCGCGCGGCAACGGGATCGGGGATGGCAATGTCGCCGAGCTCGTCGAGCGCGAAGGCCAGGCCGTGCGCGGTGGCGCGCTCGACGAGCCGCTCCCCCGACCGGATGGCAACCGCGAGCCCGGCATCCGCCAGCGGGGCGATGAGCATGCGCGCCATGATTCAGTGCTGCCCGGCCGGCAAGCCGGCGGCGGGAGCCGGCTTGTTGGGGTTGTACGGCGTCGAGTTGCCCTGGATCACCGACATCATCTCGGGCGTCGCCATCTTGTCGAGCGGCAGGTAGTCGCTCTTGAAGTTGACGCGGACCTCGCCCGAGAGCTTCGCTTTCACCTCGGCCTTGGATTCGCTGGTGTCGTCGAGCGCCGACCCGACGGTGGCCACGTGTTCCTGCTGCCCCTCGAAAGCGGCGTCGGCCGAATAAGGCGTGTACCAGCTGCCGTAATGGGCGCTGAGCGATTCCTTGTATTTCTGGCTCTCGCGGTCGTGCATCGACGCGGTATAGGTGCGCTTCGCGGTGTCGCTGGCGCGCATGTCGAACACCACCTTGGCGTTGATCGACCCGTCGGTGACGACGATGCGATTGATGCCGAGCATGACCATCGACGACAGCAGTTGCTGGCGCTGCTTCGCCATCTGCAGGCGCGCCGCGGTGACGAGGCGCAGCTCGGACTTGTCGTCGGACAGGTCGGTCACGGGCGGATCGAGATTGTAGTTGCGGCTGATCTCGGCGAGCCGCTGCTGCGCGTTGTCGCCTTGCGCCACCAGCCGCGACGGGGCCGCGGCGGCGGCCGCGCCGGCGCTGTCGGCGTCGAACGCGTCGGCGCCGTCCTGCGCCTGCACCGACAGCACGTCCGGGAACGAATCGGCGAGATAGTCGCGGCCGGCCCCCTCGCTGATGTTGTCGCTCATGAACTGGGCGGTGGTCTTGGCGACGTTGGCGATCAGCTCGCCATAGGCGCGCATCTGCTCGATCGAGCTTTCGACGATCGCCTGGAACACGTTCTTGATCAGGCCTCCTACAAATTTCGGGAAATCGACCTTCTGCACCATCTGGCCGAACTGCTCGACGCCCTGCTTGACCGCGCCGGCCTGGAAGTCCTTGCCGGCGAAGCCGGGATCCTGCGACAGCTGGCGCTTGGTCGCGGTGACGGGATCGTCGGCCAGCGCGGCGGCGGCCGGCACCGGACGCGGTGCGGCGACGGGGCGCGCGAGGCCGGTAGGCGGCAGTTCGCCGTTCGCCTCGCGCTCGGCGATCTCGGCATGCACGCCGTTGGGATCGGCCAGGTACGCGAGCACCCGCACCGTATCGGCGGCGATGCGGCGGCGCTCGTCGTCGGGCAGGTCGAGGAACGACGGAATCGCGGTCAGCAGGCGGCGCACCTCGGGCCGCGTCGCGTCGAACGCGGCGGCGCTCGTGGGCGGCCGCACCGGGTGAAGCGCGTCGGGGGGAGCGGACAGGCGCATGGCTCAGTTTCCCCTGGCCGGAGCCGGCGCGGCAGCCGGTGCAGCGGCCGGAGCCGCAGCGGGTGCGGCGGCGGGCGGGGCGGCGCCCGCCGGCGTTTTCGGGCTGGGCAGCACGTTGGGATCGGCCGGCGTCGCGTTGCCGGTGATGGTGGCGATCATCTGCGGCGTCGCCATCTTGTCGAGCGGCAGGTAGTCGCTCTTGAAATTGACGTCGACCGCGCCGGACAGCTGGATCTTGGTCTGCATCGCCGCGTTGCTGGTTTCGGACGCGGCGGTCGACGCGGTGATGATCGGCTTGTTCTCGTATTCGTAGTCGCCCTTCGCGTAGTAGTCGGCGCTGTACTGGCGGCCGTTGTCCTTGTCGTTGCTGGAGTCGTACTTGCCGCCGCGGTCGTAGGTGCCCTTGCCGGCATGGGTCGTCTGGACGTTGCCGTCCTTGTCGCGGGCCAGGTCGACCGCGGTGGCGCTGCGCTGCTTGGAGAGCGTGTCCTGCGCGCGCACGTCGTAGATGATCTTCGCGGAGATCTTGCCGTCGGTGACGACGATGCGGTTGATGCCCATCAGCACGATCGACGCCAGCATCTGCTGGCGCTGCTTGGCGAGCTGCATCTTGAAGCGGTTGACGATGGCCAGTTCCGACGCCTCGTCGGACAGGTCGAAGGTGTCGCCGTCGCCCATCTGCAGGCGGGCGCGCACGGTCTTCGACGCTTCGTCGGGGTCGACCCCGTCGCGCACCTGCACGCGCGGGCTCGGCGTATCGCCGCTGTCGTCCATGCCGATCTGGAACAGGTCGGGAAACTGGTCGACCATGTGATCGCGCGCCTGGTTCTCGGTCACGTGCTCGTCGGCGAACTGGCCGAGCGATTTCGCCACCTGCGCGATCATTTCCTGATACGCCTTCATCTGCTCGATCGAGCTGTGGGTGATCGACTGGAACACGCCGCTGATCAGGCTGGCGACGAAGGTCGGAAACTTGACCTGGTTCAGCAGCTCGCCCGCCACCGCGGCGCCTTCGTGCGCGGCCGACGCGGTGAACTTGGACTTGCCGATGGCCTCGACTGCCTGGTTGTGGTCGTCGAAATTCTTCTCTTGCGCCGAATGATCCGTGTTGTCGTCGAGCGCGCGCGCCGTGGCGTTGCCCAGCCCGCCCGGAATCTCGTGGCCGGCGAACCCCTCGGGCCGCGCCAGATAATCGGCGATCAACGCGGTGTTGCGGGCGATGTCGCGGCGATCGGCGTCGGGCATCGCGTTGAAGGCCTGCGATCGGGTCAGCATCTGCGCGACGCCGTGGCGCACTGCGTCGGCCGGCACCGGCGGCGTGTGACGCGGGGCGGCCGCGGCGGCGCGCGGGGGCGGCGCGATCGGCGTGGGACGGGCAGCTTGCTGGAACATGGCGACCTCGCGGGAAACGCGTGACGAAGCGATTCGGATTCAACTGGCCTGGGCGAACGCGTCGACCGGCAACTCGAACTCGATGGGGCGCAGGTAGAGGCTCACCCGCGCAGGGCTTGCCGCGTCCGTGCGCAGGCTGATGATCGAGAAGCGGCCCGGCCAATGCGCGTCCTCCGGCGTAAACGCGCCCATCCATTGCTCCAGCGCCTGCAGCCCGCGCGGACGCTCGGCGAGCCCCATCGTCAGCAGGCTGAGGAACGCGGGCGGCACGTCGGGGATCGCCGAGAGCAGCACGTAGAGCTCGAAATCCGGCCCGTCCGGTCCCAGCCCGAACGCGAGCAGCGCGCCGTGCGGCGGCAGATCGAACCGCCCGCCGAGCACCAGCCCCAGGAGCTGCATGATGCCGGGCAGGCGATGGCCGATGCCGAGCGCGTCCATGACCGGCTGCAGATCGGCGAGCCGCAGCGCCCTGGTGCATGCGAACGTGAGCCGCTGGCCGCCGAGGTCGCGCTGGGCCGCCATCGTGGTGAACAGCGGCTTGAGCCCTGGCACCATCTGCAGCGCGGCCTGGACGATGCCGGCCAGGTCGCGCGGCAGGTTCTCGATCGTGCCGGCGTCGCCGGGCAGCTCGTAGTACACCTTGGACGCGTAGAGCCCGTCGCGATCGTAGCTGGAGCCGAAGAACGCGCCGTAGTCGAGGTTGCCGCCCGGTCGGGCGAAGCCCCGGAACGGCTCGCTCGCCTGGTCGAACCAGTGCAGCGCTTCGCGGCCGATGAAGTCGCGGATCAGCTTGCGCATTTCGCGCGTCGACGCGTCGCGCCGGTCGATCGCGGACGCCTCCGGCGGCAGCGGCTCGATCGTGAAACGCAGCTTGCCCGGCTGGCTTTCGGAGAAGCTGGGTTCGAACGGCACCGCCATCGGCATCAGCGCGTTGTCGCGGAACCGCAGGTCGTCGGCGCCGTCGCCGAACGTGCGCAGGAACAGGTCGCGCGACGGCGCGAAAGGATCGGCGGTGCCGAGGCTTCGCGCGGCGCTCTTCAGGCGGCGTTCGACCCGGGCGACGACCGGCTCGCGGATTGAGGTCAGGGGCATGGCTCGGCTCCGGCAGGGTTCGGGGATGGCGCAGCGCACGCAACGCCGGTTCAGTGCGGGCGGTTCGAGTAGTAGCTCGCGCCGTTGTGCGTGCCGACGCCGTAGCCCGCCGTCACCGGCACGCCCGTGCCGAGGCCGAGGCCGATGCCGGCGCCGATATCGCCGACGCCGTCCAGCATCTCGCGCGCCATCGCCGGGATCGGCACCGGCTTCGACGTCATCTGCGGCGCCTCGCGCGGCTGCGAGAACTGCTCGATCTGCGTATCGGTGGTCGCGGTATCGGCCAGCCACAGTTCGCACGCGTTGACCAGGTCGTAGTCGGTGGGATCGACGGTCGACTTGTGGTTCGACGACACGTCGGGATTGGCGATCTGGTCGATGCTGAGCAGCGGGCCGGTCGCCTTGTTGACGCGATCGACGTTGTTGGCCAGCCACGCGGTGATGATCGTGCCGCAGGTCGCCAGCGTGCGATAGCGCGAGCTGGTGCGCGCGCCGCCCAGATCGTAGGTCGCGACCTGGTCGATCACCTGCCACATGTCCTTCGCGCCGTAGCAGCCGCGGATCTCGGGGTCCTGCAGCAGGTCGATCATGAACTTGACCTGCGACTGGATCTCGCGCGCGGCGTAATGCGCCATGCCGTAGCCGTGCAGCGACAGGTTGCCGGCGAGATCCCGGGCGGCCTTGCGCACCTGCTGGTGGTTGATCGGGTTCGGCACGCTCGCGCGCAGCAACGAGTCGACCTCGGTCTGTCGCACGAACGACGACACCGACGACACGAAGCGGATCCACAGGTCGTTGAATTCGCGGTTGCCGGCCGTATTCGGATCGCCGCCCGGCACGCCGAGCGTGATCGCCGCGAAGTTCTTGCGCTCCTGCTCGGAGATGCGGTTCGGCGTTTCGCGCCAGTAGCGATAGAGCAGCTTGCCGGCATTGCCCGGGCCGATCGGCAGCGTGCCGTGCTGGAACTGCTCGACGATGCGGTCGACCACCTGGAACACCTTGAGCTCGTCGAACATCGCGGCGACGATCATCGGGCCCATCACGCGCACATTGTCGGCGACGATGTTCGCGTCCTCCAGATCCTCGAGGTTCGGCAGGTCGATGCCGAGATCGGCGATCGCGTCCTCGCCGCCGATGTTCTGGACGGTGTTCAGCTCCTCGTTGATGCGGCGGCGCAACTGCGGCTCGTCGGCCTGGATCTTGCGGGCCTGCAGGCCGCGCATCACCCGCGCGAATTCGGTGGCGACCACGCCCGGCTGCTGGCCGTGGCGGCCGTCGGGGTCGCCCTCGATGCATAGCAGCGCCAGCACCCGCTGCGCAAGCGCCCCGTACGAATTGGCTTCGCCCACCGCCGCGAAGAACTGGCGGGTGAACGCGTTCATCAGCCCGTTGCCGTCGTCCGGCACGATCTTGCCGTCCGCGACCGTCACAGGCGGCGGCGTGGCCCCGTCCACCGCGAGGATGCCCAGCACCAGCGCGACCAGCGTGATCGACGCTTGCTCGGGATCCTCGCCGTTCGCGCCGTTCGCGCCATTTGCGCCGCTCGCGCTGCCCGGGCCGAAGATCAGCTGGCCGTTTTTCTCGGTACGCAGCGGCGGGTTGATTAGCGACTTGCCGGCAAGCAGCTCGCGGGTGGCGACGAACAGCGGATCGCAGACTTCCGCCTCGTCGTCGGACGCCGTCTTGCTGGCGTAGACCACGTCGAGAATGGCCTTGCACAGGGCGAGCTGCTGCCGCTCGGCAGCGACCAGGGGCCGCTTCAGCGACTCGAGCCGGTTGACGATATCGACCAGCCCGTCGCGTGCCCGGGTCTCGAGGTCGACGAGGTCGAGGAAGCGGACTTGATGATTGACATGAAACATTTAACTTCTCCTTGAAATCCGGTCGGTTCGAGGGAATGAACGGGATCCGGTGCGCAAGTCAGCCGTCGTCGGCGCTTCCTTCCTTGTCCGTGCAACCGTCGTCGCCCGCCGCTTCGTACGCGTCGATGCGGCCGGACAGCGCCTGCAGCGCCGCCGCCGCGTCGAGAATGCCGGCGCCGCAGCCGTCGGCCGCGCCGGGCGCGAACGGGCGGGCGGTGGCGACGAGCAGATCGCGCACCGTCGCGCCGTCGAGCGGATAGGCGCGGCGCTGCGCATACGCGACGAGCAGCGCCGCGGCGCCCGCAACGAACGGCGCGGCAAAGCTGGTGCCGGTTGCAAGCTGATAGGCCTCGATCGCGCTCGTCAGCACCCGTTCGCCCGGTGCGCACAGCGCGACGTGCGGGCCGCGCGTCGAGAACGGGGTGGGCCGTCCGTCGTCGCCCACGGCACCGACCGCGATCACCTGCGGGTAGGCGGCGGGCCAGTAGCGGGTGACGCTGCCGTTGTTGCCGCTCGCGGCAACGAGGATGCAGCCGCGCGCGGCGGCATACGCAATCGTGTCGGCATGCGGTTTCGGGCGGTTGGCGGCGATCGTCGCATCGTCGGTGCCGAAACTCATGTTGATGACCTTGGCGCCGAGGTCGACCGCCAGCTTGAGCGCGCGGTCGAGGTCGGCGATCGCGCCGAGCCCGACCGCGTGCGCGTTGCCCGGCAGGCGGGCGGCCGCCAGCGCGCGCATCGGCAGGATGCGGCAATCGCCGCCGAGTCCGCGCGGCATCGCCACGCCCTCGGCGGCGATGATGCCCGCGCAACCCATGCCGTGGCCGACGAAGCGGTCCTCGGGAAAATCGCCGCGATGGCCATGGCCGCTCAGCAGTTGCACGCCCGGCGACAGATCGCCGGGTTCCAGCCGCACCGTGTCGGCGCCCGCGCGGAACGCGTGGACGAATTCGGGATGCTGGCGGGCGATGCCGCTGTCGATGAGGCCGACCGTGACGCCGCTGTCGCCCCGCTCGATCGCATGCGCGTCGGCCATGCGCACCAGCGCACGGGCATCCTGCGCGAACCGTGCAGCCGGCGGCACGGGCGCCAGCCGGCCGGGTGCGTCCATCGGCACCATCGCCACGTAGTTGGGCGTCACGCTTTCCACGCTCGCGAGCTGCGCGAGCGAGTCGCACAGCGCACCGATCGGCGTGCCGGCCGGCACGCGCAGCAGCAGCGTGCGAGCCACGCCCGTCGCCTGCTCGACCGCGTCGTAACCGTGGTGCGCCTGCCCGGGCACCCAGCGCCCGGCCACCGCGCTGAACGGGCGCACCGCGAGAAAGCGGCCTGCGAACGCGACCACGATGCGGTCGACCGGGCCGCCGTCGATGCATTGCGCGGCGGCCAGCGCGCCGCGCGTCACGTCGCGGATCGACGGCACATGCTCGGGCGCTTCGCCGAGCGCCAGCTTCAGGAGCAGGCTGGTCGGCAGGCTGAACTGCCGCTCGCCGGGCGACGCCCACGGCGCGCCGAGTGCATGGATCGTCATGGCCGCGTCTCCTCCTGACCGGGAACGGCGGCCAGGGTCATCGGCCTGGAGGCGGGCGCCGGCGGCGGCGCGAAGGCGCTCAGGTCGAACGCCACGGCGGCGGCATGCCGGCTCGTCGGCGAGACGGCGAGTTCGCCGGCCCACTGGTCGCGACCGGGCGCGAGCAGCAGCTCGTCGTCCGCCGATTGCAGCACGGCGACCGGACGATTGCCGATCCGCACCAGCGGCGCGTGCCCGCCATTAACGAGATTGCGCCCGACCACGCGCAGCAGCGGCGACGCATCGGGCAGCGCGTCGGTGGCGGGCGCCACGGGCTCGACCCGCTCGACGCTCGGCGCGGACGCCCGGTCGAGCGCCCGGCGCAGCCGGTCCACGGACAGGTTGGTGACGCGGCCGATCGCATGCACCATGTCGCGCTGCTCGGCCTGCCGAAATTGCGTGACCGTGCGTACGCCGGCCCATTCCAGCCGCTTGCGGTCCTCGGCCGAGAGTTCGTCGCCCAGCGCGTCCAGCGGCTGGTCCTTGCTGTCCTCGGACAGCGCGATCGCGTTCTCCTCGATCGCCGGCCGCGTGATGGTCGTGAAGACGAGATGGAAGGTGCTGCTGTCGGTGTCGCCCGGGCCGGCGGGGCGAATCCAGACCTCGCTTTCGACGAATTCGACGTGGGCGCGCAAATCGAGATTGACGTCCTTGATCGCGAAGGTCAGCGGCAGGTTGAGGTTGCGCGCCTTGATCGCCATCGCCGCCTGCGCGTTGTCGAGCTGGCTCTGCACGGCCTGGATGAAATCCTCGAGGCGCAGGCTGGCGTTGCTGTTCATTGCCCCGCTCCGCCGGCCGGCACGGCTTCAAGGACGATCACGAGCCGCGCCGGCTCCGGATCGAACGCCGTACGGGTCAGGAACCGCGGCAGGTCGCCGGCCAGCTCGATGCCGCCGGCGCCGCGCGCGACACGCAGGTCGAGCGGCAGCTCCATGGCCAGCGAGCGCACCTGCAGCCCCTGCGCCGCCCCCGCGGTCAGCAGCTCGGCAACGTCGGCAAACGCGCCCAGCGTCTCGCCCAGCGGCCGCTGCGAAATCATGCCGGTTCTCCTCGAGTGGATGCGGGCGCAGCCGAAGCGGCCGGAGCAACCGGAGCAGCGGGCGCGGCAGATGCGGCCGGCGCCGCCGGCAACGCAGGCGTCGCCGCGGGCGCGGGCGCCGCAACCGGCGCGGCAGGCTGGGCGGCCGTCGCAGCCGTCGGCGCCGGCGGCGCGATCCGCGCCGCCGGCCGGCTGTGCCGCTCCAGCAGATTGCGCGACGCCTCGTCGACGAAACGGTCGAGCGGCAGTGTCTCCGACGCGAAATTGATGCTCACCTTGCCGGTCAGCGTCGCCTTGAGATCGGTATCGGTTTGCGCATTGACCGCAACGGTCGAGACCGTGGTGACGACGTCGCCCGACGTCCCCCGTCCGCCCCAGGTCGTCTGTCCCGACGACGGGTCGTTCGACGTCGCATACTGCACGGCGGCCCGGTCGCGCGCCTTGGCCTGGAAATTGAGGCTGGCGGCGATCGTCCCGTCCTTGACCACGACGCGCTGCATGCCCAGCAGCACCATCGTCGACAACGTCGACAGCCGATGTTGCGCGACGCGCTCGCGGGCGCGGGGCAGCACCACCGATTCGAGCGTCTGGGCGTCGAACGCGCCGTCGGCCGCGCCGAAATCGGCGAGCCACGCAGGCGCGGGCGCCGCGTCGCCGTCACCGTCGCCGGGCCGGACCACCGGCGCGAGACGGTATTCGCCGCCGTCCTGCGCCAGCGTCACGTCGTGCGGATACTGCTCGACCAGCCACGCGCGCGCCTGTCCGTCGGTCACGTTCTCCTGCGCGAACTGGTCAAGCGGCTTGGCCACCGCGCCGACCAGGTCGGCGAAACTCTCGACCTGCTTGATCGAGCTGTCGACGATCGCGTCGTACGTGCCATGCACGAGGCTCGCGACGAAGGTCGGAAAGTCGATCGCGTCGGCCAGTGCCGCCGCACGCCGGCCGATGGCGTCGGTCGCCTTCTCCTTGGGGGGCGCCGACGCGCCCGGGCTGCCGGCCGGCGCGGCCGCTTGCGGCAACGCACCGTCCTGCCGGCCCGGGTCGCTCGCGCCTGAGCCGTCGACGATCTCACGGCCGAACGCGTCGCGAGCGAGCGCCATCGCGGGCGTTGCCGCGCCGCGTGGCGGCGGAGGGGGAATGAGGCGGGCCATCGCGCGTGTCCCTCGGGGGTCAGGCGGGTTGCAATTCGCGCGCCGCGGGTTGCGTGCCGCTTGCCGGGAGCGGCGCCGCGCCGTCGGCGCCGTGCACGGTCTGGAAGCGGCCGTCGCCGTTCAGCGCCACCTCGGTCACGCCGACCTGATCCTCCTCGCCGGCATGCCGGAACGTGGTGGTGATGCGCAGCTTGACGCTGGCCCGCTCGGGGGTGCCGGAACCGCGGCCGATATCGGCGCGCACGAGCGCGCTCCAGCCGTCGAGCATCTGCCCGTCGCCCGGCGCAATCGCCACGTCGCCGACCGCGCCGCCCTGCCACGCCCAGTCGATCGTCACCGGCGCCGACGTGCGGCCGCCCGGCCCGTCGATGTACGGCCAGTCGTCGAGGGCGATGCGCTGACCGGTCATGCGCGGCTGGCCGGCGCCGCCCGCCAGCGCATTGGCGGGCTGGACCAGCCCGGCCAGTTGCGCAAGATCGTAGCTGCGCCCGTCGCGGCTCTCGGTGCGCCGGGTCAGGCTCACGCCGAAGCCGAATTCGCCGCCCGCGGCCGGCGGCTCGACGCCGAGCGCGTAGCCCGCGCCCGCCGCGCTGCCGCGATTGATCAAGTGGCCGAACGTGCCGCCCGCATGCATGAGCTGGATCACGCCGATGCCGGCCGCGGTCTCGTATTCCGACACGAAATCCTCGTAGGTCATGATGTAGCGGCTGCCGGTCGCGTGGGTCGGCGGCAGGGTCCGCGCGCCGGGATGGCCCGGCGTGCCGACCACACGGTCCAGCGGATCGGTGATCCGCACGAAATACGCGTCGCCGCTGCGATACATGCCCGTCACCACCACCGCATGGAAGAAGTTGACCGGCGCGCGCACGACTTCGGCGACCCAGATCGGCCCGTTGGCCTCGAGCAACCGCCGAAAGCCTTCGGGCGAGAAGCTCGCATTGGGTTCGACCGTGAGGCTCGACGCCCCGGCGAAGACCGCCACCTCGGCCGGCTTCAGGCCATCCTGCATCTGGCGCTCGAGGCTGATGCAGCGCGCGAGCAGCGCCGGGTCGACGCTCTGGTTGTCGCGCCAGCCGATCACCATCGACGCGGCCGTTGCCCAGCACCCCATGTCGGTGGGCTGCGGGGTCAGCTGCACCTCGTCCCAGTTCACCGTCCAGTCGTCGGCGCCCAGCGCGCGCGCGGCGCCCGGGGCGACCGACAGCGCCTGGCCGATGCCGAAGAAGCTGCGGCTCGGGATCGGTGCCTTCAGGTGGCCGACATACGCGAGCGTTCCCGGGGCCATCGTGCCGGTCGACAGGCTGGCGAGATCGCCCGGCGGCACCCAGTGCGGCGGCACGCTGACGATCGGCCTGCCCGCGTCCTGGAAGGACTGGGCGACCAGTTGCGAGCAGAAGAAGTTGTCGGTGTCGGCGCCTTCGCCGAGCTCGATGCGGCCGACGAAACGGCGGCAGCGCTCCGCCGCGTCGCCCGACAGCAGTTCGCACGCGTGGCGATCGATCAGGTAGCTGCCGCAACGGACCAGCCCGACATAGTTGAAGCCGCGATCGAGGTAGCGCGCGGCGGCATCGGCGACCTGCCGCTTCTGCGTATCGGTCAGGCCCGGCACCCGGAACGCGACCGCGAGGCGCGCATCGGCCAGCGCATCCGCGAGCGGGCGCAGCTGGACCCCGCCGGGAATCGCCTCGATCACCTGCCCGCCTTGCCCGACATAGAGCATCGCATGGCTGACCTCGGCGCCGGAGCCGGCACGAATCACGCCGGAGCCGGGATTGCCGGTGGTGCTGAGAATGATGTCGCCGATCTCCAGCGCGTCGGCGCCGATCGACAGGCCGCCGACGCCCGGATCGAGCGGAATGTCGTCGCCGAGGCCGCGGGCGGCGAGCCCCAGCGCCTGGCCGGCCGCCTGCGGCTGGCAGGTGCGGCTGTTGACCAGCCGCATGAAGTAGTCCCAGTCCCAGTTGCCGTCGGGGCACGCGGTATGGCCGGTCGACGTGTCGGCCTCGCGATGGCCCATGATCGTGGTGCGATTGATCGGCAGCTGATACTTGTCGCACAGCGACGCGACCAGCGCCGCCGAGGTTTCATACTGGAGCTGGGTCGGCGCCAGCGCGTCGAAATGCTGGACGGTGCCGTTGCGACGCGGGTAGTCGGCACCGCCGCGCTTCACGGCGATATGCTCGATGCCGATGCTGCGCTGGTTCGAGCCCTTGCAGTGCCACGCCGTGTCGGCCTCGGAGACGAACTGGACGACTTCGCCCGCCTGCCCGACCAGGTAATGCGAACTCACCTTGGACGCGGTATTGGTGAAGGTATTCACCACGTGCTGCACGGTGGGCACGTCGGCGATGTGGATGATGACGCGGTCGATCGTCCTGCTGCCGCGCCCCTCGTCGAAATTCGGGCTGGCCGCGGTGCGCGTGACGAGGCTGTTCTCGCGCGCCCCCAGCGCCAGCGCACTGGCCGTTGCGGACGGCTCGGCGGCCGCGTCGTCGTCGCTGTACGGCGGCGTATCGATGCCGTATGCCTCCGGGTCGTCGCTCAGGCCGCGCGACCACGCGAACGACGACGCGGTGGCGATCGTGCCCGACGCGGCGCGCGAGACGCCGACGAAGATGCTCACCGGGCTGCCGACGCTGGCGCCGGCCGACAGCGTGACGCCGACGAATTCGTTGCGGGCGTTGAACAGCGCCGAGATGCCGCCCGCCGGGGCTTCGCCGATCATCACGCCCACCGACGTGCCGGCGCCCGCGAAATCGTCGATATGCCCGCGCAGCAGGCTGATCTGGCCGGTGACGCTCGCCGACACGATGAAGCCGAAGTCGAGCTCGCCCGCCGCGAAGGCGCCAATGTCGTCGCCATTGGCGTCGAAGATGAGGCCGACCGAGCCAGAGCCCCCGGCTTCCAGCCCGGCGCCCGCGCCAGCGCCGATCGAGACCGACAGGCCGTTGCGCATCGCGACCGGCAGCAGCAGCAGCAGCGACGCGGTGGCCGGATTCGCGCTCAGCATCGCGCGCAGCGCGGCCCGCTCGACGGTCGAGAGCTTGCGCGGCCGCGGCCAGGTAAAGCTGCGGCGCTCGCCGGCAAGGCGGAACTCGGCATCGTCGCCCATCCCCTGCGAGACGGGCGCCGGCGCGGCGGCGGGCGCCGGTGCCGGCGCAGGGGGCGTCGCTGCGACCGGCGCTGCGGCGTGCAGCGGCGGCAGCGGGCCGAACCCGTCGTCGTAGTGGACGTCGTGGTGTGGCGCGGCAGCCTCGACGCCCGGCTGCGGCGCGGCGGGAACGGCTGCCGGCGCGGCTGGCGCCGGCACGGCGGTGGCGCCCGGCCGGGTGCCGTCGCCCGCCCAGTTCAACAGCGGGCCCCTGACGCCGGCCCCCCCGCGCGTCGGGAACATGAGGACCCTGCGCAACCCCCGGTCGCTGAGCCCCGACAGCGACACGTAGGGGCTGTCGGCATTCGGCAGGACGTCCACCGTCCACGCGTCGGCATCGGGCGACGCGGCGGTGGCGAGACCGAACCACAGCCGGCCCGCGCCCGCGAAGCGCGTCAGCACCGCCGGCGGCACCATGAACACCGCTTCGCCGCGCGGGATCGCCAGCAGGCCGTCCTCGCGGCTGGTGTAGAACGTCGACGACGTGCGGCCTTCCTTGCGCACGAACAGCGCGGGATCGGTGGCGATCACCAGTTCGGCGACGCACGGCGCGTGGCCCACGCGAATCGTGAAGCCCAGCATCGGGAAGCGGTCGGTCACGACCATGCGGTTGGGATGGAGTTGCGCTGCCATGTCGTGTCCTCAGCTCTGGTTTTGATCGGGCTCGTCGCGACGGCCGCCGAGCATCGGCTTGCTGCGCGCATCGATCGCGCGCTGTTCGAATTCCTGCGGGGGAAGAATCGCCAGATCCGGTTCCGGTTCGGCGATGTCGGCAATGTCGGGGATGTCGTGGTGCGTCGCTTCGAACTGGGCGATCGAGCGCGCGAGCAACTGCGCCAGCAGCTTGGCGTGAACCGGGCTGACCGCGATGCGGCTCATCAGCTGGACGTTGCCGGACTGCGGCTCGACCTGTCCGGCATCGATCAGGAACTCGAACGCGTTATGCCCGACCTCGAAATAATTCGCATAACTGGCCAGCAGCGACCGTGGCTGGCCGGCCGGCTGCGCCGGGTCCGGCGGGGCGTCCTGGAGCGGCTCGATGACGTGCACGACGGCCTCCTTGCATGGCGACGGGCGGTCTGTCCGTCGATCTTCGCAAGGAGCGGGCCAACCCGCGCGCGCTGACGCAAGCGCATGATTTGCCGTGGGATTTCCCGGTCGGACCGGAATGCGTGAAGGCTGCCGGGCCGTACCATGTGACAGCCGCACTGTCACACTGATGCAGTGTTGCCGCCGTCCAGGTTGTACTTGGCCAGCTTGCGGTACAGCGTCATGCGCGACCAGTTCATCTGGCGCGCCGCCTCCATCTTGTTCCAGTTGGTCTGTCGCAGTACCGAGACCAGCCGTTCGCGCTCATGTTCGCCGGCGGAAAAGTCCTGCAAGAACAGGCGGCGAAACGCCGGCGGCAGGTCGCCCAGCCCGAACGGGCGCCCTTCCGGCGCATCGATGAACAACGCCTCGACCAGGTTGCGCAGCTCGCGCACGTTCCCCGGCCACGGGTAGTGCCGCATGCACTCGAGCAACGCCGGATCGGGCCGCCCCACCCGCATCGCGCGCCGCTGGTTGTGTTCGGCGACGAAGTGATCGACGATCGACGCGATGTCCTCCGGCCGCTCCCGCAGCGGCGGTATCTCGATGCGCGCGACGTTCAGGCGATAGAACAGATCGGGGCGGAAACGGCGTTCGGCGACCAGGTCCTCCAGTCTTTCGTTGCTGGCGGCCACGATCCGGACGTCGACCGCGCGTCGGCGCAGCGAGCCGACCGGCATCACCGTGCGGTCTTCGAGCAGGCGCAGCAGCTTGGCCTGGACGGCGGGCGGCATCTCGCTGACTTCGTCGAGGAACAGCGTGCCGCCGTCGGCCTCGACGAAGCGGCCGGGAAACGCGTTCTGGGCGCTGGTGAAAGCGCCGCGCTCGTGGCCGAACATCTCGGATTCGAACAGGCTGTCGGGCACGGCGGCGCAGTTGACCGCGATGAATGGCTTGCCGATGCGGGCGCTGAGGCGATGGACGGCGGCGGCGACGCGCTCCTTGCCGGTGCCGGTTTCGCCGGTCACGAGCACCGTCGTATCGGTCTGCGCGACCTTCGCCAGATAGCGGCGCAGGTCGGCCATCGCCGAACTCGAGCCATGCAGCCCGAGTGACGTCGCCTGAATACTTCCGGTCGTGCTCATGCGCGCGCCGCTCGGCTAGCAAACCGCTGACGGGTTATGCGCAGCCCCGATTTTCATCGCCACTTCCCCCCCGCTGGATATTGAGGAACAAGGCAGCCATCCTCGATGGCGATTGTCGGCACGCGTTTAATTAGTACTTGGCGATGCGTATTGAATGGATAACCGCGTGTCCCGGCGCCGGCTGATAATCAGTGTAGTGTCATTATCGATATTCGTACAACCTATCGACTACCGACGCTCGTGCACGAAATACCGGCCGCCGATGCGCGTGCGAGCCGATCAGCGAAAGCATGCGCCGGCGCAAAAAACGAACGGGCGATTTCACGCATTTTTCATAATGGGATCGATGCGCCGAGCCCCGGCGTTGCTTCGTGAATGGCGCAGCGGATCGGCGAAACGGCGCGCGGTGCGGGCGGCTGTCGCGTCGCGCGTGATCGCACGCGCGGGCGCCGCGCCATACGAATCTCCGGAATACCCTCAACCCGCCCGACGCGCACTCCGCGCCGGCTCGCGCGACGGCATCTCGACGGCGGATTGCATGAACCGCTGATCGACCGTCGCGGAAATGCGCTGTGCCGTTTCGCCCAGCGCGACGCCGATCTGCCTGATCGACATCGCCCCGGCCTCTCCCGAGAGCGCCAGGTATGGGCAAGCAAGGATCGCGATTGCCGAGCCCGACTTGTCGACGATCGGCGTTGCGATATCCGTGATGCCGGGAATGCGCTCATTCGGGCGGCAGATATAACCGTCTACCTGATGGGTCGGCAATGCTTCGTCACCGCGCGGCTGATTCCACGACTCGACATCGTGCCCGATGGTCCGATGCAATCGGGTTCGCACGTCTTCGTCCTGAAAAGCCAGGTACATCTCTCCCGCGGCGCTGCCGTGCAGCGGAACGCGCGTGCCGACCCGGACCGCCAGGTTCCATTCCGTTTCAGCGCCGGCCGTTGCGATCACAACCATCGTGTCGCCATCGAATACCGTCAGGTAGCACGACTGGACCGTCTGCAACGCGAACTGCTGCAGGAGCGGTGCGACAAGCGCGCCGAGCGATCGTGTCGGCGCATGATGCTGTCCGAGAAAATAAAGCTTCATGGTCAGCGCGTAACGGTCGTAACGATCCACCCTGTAGATGTAACCCCGCTCCTCGAGCACCTGCATCATCCGATACAGTTCGCTCCGGCTGCGCTTCAACGCGCGACAGATGTCCGCCTGCGCCATTCCGTACTCGCGACCGACGAGCAACTCGAGAATATCGAGGCCCTTCTCGAGCGCCGGCGCACGATAATTCGCTTTTTTCTTGAGACCCGAACCGTCGGGGTCAACCGGATCTTCGTTTGGATTCCGCATGTAAAACGATGCCTCTGGAATTCAGCTCATTCGAGTCACGCCGGACGCAGGCGCCTGCCCGGCAATCAGCTCGTTTCCGGCCACCATGGCTGCGGCGTTTCCCGGATCAGATAGTCGTCCGGGTTCTTGCCGGCCAGCCACCTGGGACGCACGCCTTTGCCGGACCACGATCGGCCGGTGTCCGGGTCGTAGTATTTCGCCGGCGCCTTCCGCGGCCGGGCCTTGATGAAGCCCGCCGCTCGCAGCAATTCGATTTCGGTAATGCCGAACTGCCTGACGTGCTCGCCAATCTCCTTGAGCCTGGCCTGCTTCTCTTTCTGCCTGACTTCTTCGACGATCAGGTTCAATTGGCCGAGCTGCTGTTGAAGCTCGCGCAGGGTAGGACGCTTCATGTGACACATTCCGTGGAGAGTCGACAGGTTGCGGTTCGACCGCGCGCGCGTCATGCGGCGCTGCGGCGAATACGGAAAAAATATCGCGGACGCCGCTCACGACGGCCGGATCGCGTGGATCACGCCGCGCAGGTTTCTGCATGACGCCTCCTTTACGCGCGGCAGCGCGGTTTGCACCTGGTTGCGCAGTTGCGGAAGCGCCGACACGAACCGGTCCAGCACCGCCGCCAGATGGGTGGAACGCATCGCGTCCTCGGGCTTCAGCAAGAAGGCGTCCGACAGACCGAAATGACTGAAGAGACCCTGGAACTTGTCCTGATAGGTCAACGCCGCGACAGGCACGCCCATGCCAAGACTGGCAATCGCCAGATGCATGCGTCCCGTCACCACGCCGTCCACCTGCCCTGAAATGGCCTTCAGTTCCGCCGCCGACATCCTGGTGCGCGGGTAGCAAAGCCGCTCGCCCATCGTCGCGGCCAATGCGCGATGCAGCGGCTCGAGACAGGTATCGTCGCCGTCCCGGCCGCGATAGTCGTGGGACAGCAGCACGATGCCGATCCGATGACGCTCCGCGAGTTCGCGAATGGCTGCCTGCGCCGACGCGACCAGCGCCGCGATATCGTCGTCGCTGGCCCGGCGGATCAGCATCGGGTGAAGGTTGAATGCGATCACGATGTCGCCGGCCGCGCGGCGCGATGCGACCCACGCGGCCGTGCCCCTGACGCAATCGGACGAGTCGTCCGGCTCGAGCATGAAGGCGGAATCCGCCACGAGCTCCGCGCTCGCCGAACTGAAACGCCTGAATCGATCGAGCGAGACGCCGTCGCGGACGTTGACCATCAGCCGGGCGTCGATCCGATCGAATGCATGCCGCAACTGCATGTACGGCAAGCGGTTGAAGCTGAAGCCGAGAATCGTGCCGGGCACGCCGCGCCGGACCAGCAGATCCGCGGTTGCCAGCAACCTCAGCGACGTAATGGGCGAGTAGTAGCCGTCCATCACGTCGGCGCCGATGACGACCACCGCGCTGGGTCGCAGCGCGGCGAGCCGTTCGACCGTGTCCGTCAGGCGCCATGGCTCGTTCCATGCGTCGACCGCATGCAAACCGAGCCGGGTCGCGGCGTCTGCCGCCGCGGGCGTGGCCGTGACGACCGACACCTTCAACGCACCGTTCGCCTGCCGTAACCGCTCGACGACCGCGCGCAGCATCGCTTCATCGCCTTTCGAGCCGACCAGCGTCCACGGATCGCACGGCAGGACCAGCAGATGGGCGGCGGACGCGCCGTCGTCGCCTGCGACGCGTCGTGCGGCCTCACGACGCCATTGCATGGTCAATCGCTTGACATACAACCAGACGCGAAGCCGCTGCGTCAGACCGGCCAGTTTCGACATGTTCTGTTTCCCTGAATGATTCGATGGTTTCGAAGGATGCATCCGTCAGGCCGGCGCGGCGACCGGCCGCCGCCGCTGGAGCGTCTCGCGAAGCACGCGAAGCTGCGTGTCGTGCCAGGCCCGCGCGCAATCGCGCGCCGCCGCGCCCTGGGCAATACGATGCGCGCGGTCCGTCGCGAGCCGGACGACCGCATCCGAAAAGCCCTGCGGATCGCCGTCGCGCACGACGGTCACCCCGTGCAGGTCATGCTCGCCGAGGCCACGCGCGCCCGTCCGGGTGCTGACGATCGGCACGCCGAGCGCCATGCTTTCGAGCAGCTTGATGTTGATGCCCGTGCCGAGCAGCATCGGATTGATCGAGATCGGTGCAATGGCGAATGCGTCGCCCAGCTCGGCGACGGGGCCGTGCTTGACGATGTGCGGCCCGTCGGGCACGGCCGACGCGATCGTGCCGGCGAGATGCACGCGAAACGCCGGCAGCCGGGCCACGATATGCGGCAGGATCTCGTCGACGAAGTATTTGACGGCGTCGCGATTCGGCTGGTTGTCGCTGCCGAGGAAGGTCGCGTCGGCATGCGCGGCACAGTCCACCTGCGGCGGAAACGCCAGCAGGTGGCTCAGCACCGCGACGGCCGGAGTGTCGCCGCTGCCGAGGCGCGCCGCCAGCAGGTCGCCCTCCTCGGCCTGGATGGCCAGCGCGACATGCGCGCGGCGCAATCCGTCGCACTCCCGTTCCGGCGGAATCGAAAACATGTAGCGCTTCGCGCCGAGGCGGCCGATGAACGGCACATGCCGGTCCGCAAAGATGTCGTGCGTATCGATGACCTTGACCACCGTATCGGGAAACGCATCGAGCGCGCGCGAATAAAACACATATTCGACGAACACGGCATCGAATGCGTGGTGCTGCTGCAGCGCGCGCAACTGCCCGGAGAAGCGCTCGCTGAACAATTCGTCGAGCCCCGTGTAGTACGCATGCCGGCTGCCGGCCGCTTTCGCGGCGAGACGACGCACCAGCCAGGCCACCCGCTTGACGCGATACAGCGCCAGCGCCAGGCCCGCGCGGCGCAATATCGACACGCGGTCGGCACCGAACTCCCGGCGATGCGCTTCAAGGTCCATGCCGCCCGTCTGGCGCGATTCCAGATACACGAAATGCACGTCGCAGCCGAGCGACCTGACTGCCCGCGCGAGATTCAGCACGCGACTGCGATTGCCGGCATTGACGGGAAACAGCGGAATGGGCGAGACGATGGCAACTTTCATGAGGCGTTCCCTTTGGGCGGAACCGGCGGCAGCGTGCCGCCAGGCGCGCCGTGACGAATGGCGATGAAGGTGCCGACGCGCACGGACTGTCCTCGCGCGAATCCGACTCCGTGGACATAAATGCCCTTCTCGTGATCGGCGTCATACGCGAACGGGCCGCCCGGGACCGGCAGCCATTCGAATCGCGCGTCGTCGAGCGTGCGCGCCGGCGTGTCGGTGCGCAGCGTCATCGGCGGGTAGGCGCCCACCCGCACGGCCGCAGCGCCAGCACCACCCGCACCGCCGCCTTCCGGCACACGCACCGATGCGTAGACATCCCAGCGCCCGTCGCGCGGCAGCTTGTCGAGCTTGAGCTGGATTGCCCAGACGCCCGAATCGCCGCGTATCGCTATCGCGGCACCGTCCAGCGCAGCCGGGTCGGCCACCATGCGCGCGCTGTCGTAAAGATTCATGCGCGAAACATCGATCGCGCGCCAGTCGCTGTCGGCGAGGCCCGCCACGAGCGGCGGCGCAACGACGGGATGGCGGTCGAGATCGAGCAATGCTCCGAGTGCCGCGAGATTGCCGCTTTGCCGGTACTGACGAACGCCCGCTGCCGAGATCGCCGCGTCGAAGCGCGCGCGCCGCCCGCGAATATCGAGGTCCCAGCCTTCCTGCGCGGCACGCGCCGCGTAGCGGTCGCGCAGCGCCAGGATCACGAAATCGAGCGGCATGCGCGCCTGCCGAACGCGCGCGCTACGCACGGCATCGCCGTCGACCGCACGGGCGGCGGCGTCGAAATCCCGCTCCGACTCGCGGACGAAGTCGTACGTGTACATCGACATGCCGACCGGCGTCTGTTCGGCCAGCACGTCGCCGCTCGCGCGCAGCGCGGCGTGCATGCGATCGATGTAGCGCACGACGGCCGGCGCAGCCGCGCCGTAATAGGCGTCGCAATATTCGCGGACGAGCGTGCGCGGGTCCGCGGTCGGCGTCCAGAGCAGCCGGGCGATCAGCCACACGCGCAGGCTCGCGAATTCGCCGCCGCGCGACTGCCAGTCGCCTTCCGCGAAGTAGCCGTCGACGCTCGGCAACGTGGCGAGCCACGCGATGCTGCGGCCGATCGGATAGAGATTCGGCGTCGGCTGGAGATAGCCGCCGAAGTTCACGACGTGGTCCCACACGGTGACATGCCGCGCGATGTCGCTCCATTTGCGCAGACCGTCGCGCAGCGGCGCGTTGCGGTCCTCGTTCAGCGCGACGCCGTAGTCGACCTGGATCGTCATCGGATACACGCGAACGTGATCCGGAACCTGCATGCCGTCCGGCGGCGTGAAGCCCCAGTGATAGGCCGGCATCGCAAAACGCGCGCCGGGAACCGCCTGCCGGACCTGCGCCGCCACGTCCCGCACCATATCGAGAAACGCCGCCGACGGCGCACCGCCGTGCGCGTCGGCAAACGCGCGGCTGGCTGCGTCCAGATCCCAGCCCCAATCCATGTCGCGGATGCCGAACCAGATGCGGCTCGGGTCGGCTTGCCGCTTCAGGCGCTTCACGATCTCGGCCGCCATCGTGGCGCGGACGTCGGCCGACATCATCGCGAGTTGCCCGCCGGCATACCAGCCGGGATGTGCGGCCGCATACCGGTCGTGCGGCACGAGCGTCCAGAAATCGGCGTCGCCGTCGCGCGCGAGCCAGCTGCGATCCCACATGTCGATACCGGGCGGGGAAGCGCGATACGACGTGCCGTGCGACTCGCCGTTCAGCAGGTTATGCGCGCGGAACGACTTGTCCTCCCCTTCCGCGCTCAACACCTCCCGATACGCGAAGCGCGGAACCTGCCGGACGGGTGTCGTGTCGACGCGCAGCTCGGCCTGTTGCGGCACCTCGGTCGCATCGGGCGCGAGCCACTTCACGCCAAGCTTGCGGTCGAGCCACCAGTACGCGCCGAACAGCGTGCCGCGCGGGGTGTCGCCGGCCACGACGAGGTCGTCGCCGCTGCGGCAGACGACGAAGCCGTCGCTGCCGAGCGGCGCCGCGTGTGCCGAACGGCATCGTTGCGCCGCATGCTCACCGCCGACGACAACGGCCGGCGTCCGGTCGTGCACGTCGTCCGACACGGCGAACGACGCGCCGCTGATCCGCGACAGGTAGTCGGCAACCTCGTCCGCCGCATGGCGCGTCACGGCATCCGTCGCACCGGCACGCACGAGGTAGCGCGCGACGCCACCCTGCGCGAGCAGCACGCGCGGCGCCGACACCGGCGGGTTTCCGGCGACGACATGCGCGTCGTGCGGCGGCCGCACCGGCTGCGCGCAATCGCCGCCGCGCGCGACCACCGCGCACAACGCGACAACCACGGCACGCACGGCGACACGAACCGGCGACGCCGGCCTCATTGCCGTGCGATCCGCGAGATGCCGGGCGGCAACGACAGCGGCACGTGGAACTTGCGGTAGAACCGCCACAGGCTGCGCAGATGATGCCGTCCCGCTCGCGACACGGGGCTCACCGCCGACTGTCGTTGATGATCGTGCACGAGCGTGACGCCCGGCATGCCGAGCACCCGATAGCCGGCCAGCCAGGTCCGCGCGCACAGATCGACATCCTCCATGTACAGGAAATACGATTCGTCCATGCCGCCGAGCGACTCGAACAGGTCGCGCCGCACGACGAACCCCGTTCCCATCACCCATTCGGCATCGAACGGGTTGCCGCACGACCATGCATCGATCATCAGGTGCTGGTTCATCCGCGCGCGAAAGCGGCCCGAGCGGCCGAGCGCGGTGCGTCGCGCGACGATGTCGAGCCAGCTGTAGAACCGTCGCGCCGAGTACTGGCGCCGGCCGTCGGGATACTGCAGGTCGAGCCCGACGAGCCCGGCCTCCGGTCGTGTCTCGAACAGCTCCAGCACTTTCGCCAGCCCGTTCTCGCTAAAACGCGTATCGGGATTGACCACCAGCACGTAGTCGCGCCGACAGGCGGCCATGCCGAAGTTCACGCCGGAGCCGAAGCCCCGATTGCATGCGGCACGCAACAGCCTGACGCCGCGCGGCAACGCGTGTCGCAACCGCGTGTACGAGTCGTCCGGCGACGCATTCTCGACGACGACGATGTCGTCGGCGAGTGCGACGCGCAACGACGTCAATGACGCCACGCATCGTATCGTCAGGTCGGGCGTGCCGTAGTTGACGACGATGACGCTGATTCTTCCTTCGGTTTCCATCGTGATACCCCGCGCCGTGGTTGATTGTGTCGGCCGGTTTGCCCGGCTCTGTTCGTTGACGTGCGCGTCATGCCGACGCGCCGACCTGCTCGACGAGTTGCCAGAACGTGCGCGCCGACGTGTCCCAGTCGAACCGGCGGATCTGCTCCCGGCCTCGCGCGACGAGCGCGTCTCGCCACGCGGCCTCGGTGCCGAGCCGGCGCATGGCGACCGCGATGTCGACAACCGACAACGGGTCGACGAGCATCGCTGCGGCACCCGCCACTTCCGGCATCGCCGACACGCACGAGGTCAGCACCGGTACGTCGGATCCCATCGCCTCGAGGATCGGCAGGCCAAAACCTTCGTACTGCGACACGAACGCGACGAACAGCGCGCCTCGATACAGTTTCGGCATCGCATCGTTCGGCAATACCCCCGCGAATACGAGGCCGTCCGCGCATCGGTGCTGCGCGGCGTGCGCAAGCAGCGACGGGTCGGGGTCGCCGGTCAGCATCAGACGCACGCCGAGCGGCAACAGCCCGCTCGCGGCGAATGCCTCGATCAACCGATGCAGGTTCTTGTAGTTGCGCCGGTTGCCCGGATAGAGCACGTACGGGAACGGATAACCGAGCGTGTCGCGGTTGCGCCGGTACGCAGCGTCGGTCCCGTTGTGGATCGCGTGAACGCGATCCGGCGGCATGCCCGACCAGCGAAGGAATTCGTCGCGCGTGAACTCGGACACGCAGACGATCGCGGTGCAACGCCGGTACAGCGGCCGCAGCACCGTGTCGTAGTAGAAGCGATGCGCGCGCGTGTAGAAGTGGCGATGCGTGAGGTCGTGCACGATGACCACCGACGGGAAATCGGGCGACGCGGCCGGGACGAAACCGGGATTCCAGAACACGGCGTTGCGGGCGGGCAGCCGCCTCAGCGCGCGGCTCAACGCAAGCGGCGACAGCGGGTGCGCGACCCCGCCGCCGACCGGCAGCGGCTCGATGCGGACGGTCGACGGCGCACGCTCGGCATAGGCCGCCATCACGTTGTGGATACCGGTTCCAACCGGCCAGCGCGTGTCGGTATAGACCGTGAGGGGCGCGCGCTCGGTGCGCTCGGCACGGTCGGCGCATTCGGTCGAAGCGGTGGAGATCGTGCTCATCGTTCAGTCCATCCAGCCGAGCAGTCGATGCGACGCGGCGATCCAGTAGTACTTCGCACGCCGGGGATTGCGGCGCACGCATGACAGCAGGCAGCCGGCGACCGGCCGCGCGATCATGTAAAGGACGTAGGCGAGCGGATAACGATTGATGCGCAGCACATGCCCGAACCCGCGGTTGTAGCGCCGGCCACGCGCATAGGCATGCTCGTCGAGCACCGCGAGCGGCTCGGGATGATGCACGCGCAGATGCGGGTCGTAGTCGATCCGGCACCCGGCTCGCAACGCGCGCACCAGAAAGTCGACTTCCTCCCCCGCGCCCCAGCGCGTGGTCGCGCCCACGCCGAGGTCGACGTCGAACTGCCCCGCCGCATGCACGGCGGACCGGCGCAGGAAGATCGTGTACGACGTCGCGCACACCCACACGTTGAAGCGGTTGACGATCTGCGCCGAGGTCGCCCACCGCCCTTGCGACGGCCGGCCCGCGGCGTCGACGCTCATGCCGGTCACGCCGTCGAGCATCGTGTCGGCGGACAAGCGCGCCGCGACCGCATGGAGCGTCCCGGGCCGATACCAGCAATCGTCGTCGGGGAACCCGACCACGTCGCCCGTCACGGCCTTCAGGCCGACGTTGGTCGCCCGCGACTTGCCCTTGTCGGATCTCAGATGGACGATCGTCAGCCGGTCGCGATACCGGCCGACGATCCGCTCGACCCGGTCGTCCGGGTTCTGGTCGACGACGATCACTTCGAGGTCGGCGTAGGCCTGCCGCAGCAGCGAATCGAACATGCGCTCGATCTCGTCGCTACGGTCGAGCGTCGCCATGATGAGAGAGAATTTCATCGCGTAGGTCCGGACGGGAAAATGGATCGGGGCCGCAACACGCGCGGCGCAGCGCGCGCTTTCCCGCGTGCCGCCCGCGGAACGAACGCGAACGACGCGAGGTAGCCGACGAACAGGTACGACGTTTCGCTCTGGTGCATCGGGTTGATCAGCGACCACGCCGCGATCGGCGCCAGCATGACCATCGCGCGGCGGCCCTGGCCGAGACCGGCGAAGAACACCGCCCATGCGAGCAGCCCGATCGGGCCGGCGACCAGCATCAGATCCAGCGGCGCGCAAAACACGGCGCTCGTGCCCTCGCCGAGCCCACGGACGGCGACGGCCGAGTGCGAGAAGTAATGCTCGACGAAACCGAAGCCGTGACCGATCCAGTCGCGGCCGACCAGCTTGATCGATTCCGTGAAGGCCAGCCCGCGCTCCTGTTGCAGCCGGACCTGAAGCTGGTCGCCGGTCAGTTCGCGCGTGAACATGTACAGATAGAACCCGGCCCCCGCGGCCATCGTCAGCATTTTCGCGAAAAAATGGCCGCGCACCTGCAGCAGGATCACGATCGCGCACGCGATCAACACCGTCTTCGATTCGCTCAGCAGCGTCACGACGAGTGCGAGCGCAACGAACTTCACGACGTCGGGAATGCGGCGCGGCGACTGCAGGAAACAGGCATAGGCGGTCAGGAAGAAAAACGCCGCGAACCAGTTGCGCTCCTTGAACGAACCGTGAATCGCGTTCTGCATGAAATCGACTTTTTCGTACAACACGGGAACGTCGAAATACTGCAGCGCGTACTGAAACGCCAGGAACCCCGCGATCGCGACATAACCGAACGGCAACGGCCGCGTGCGGGCCCGCGCGCCGTAATAGCGGCCGATCAAATAGAACGCCGGCATCACGAACCCGAACTTCACGATCTGCTCGGCCGCCTTGAAGCGCGGATAGCCGGACAGGAACGTCGTCGACAACGCGACGCCGACGAACAACGCAAAGGCCCAGATTTCCCATGCGCCGACGGGAATCCGCCGCCGCACCAGCAGCACCGGCAGCACGAGCACCGCGAACAGCTGCCCGAGTTGCGCGCCGCCGATCTTCAGGAACTGGATCGAATTCAGCAGCAGCAGCACGAGCAAGACCGCGTCCGCGAGATCGAAGCGCACCTGCGGCCCGATCGTCGACGCACCGGACGACGACGCGCGTTGCCGCGGCACCTGCAGCGCGAGGCGGCTCATGTCCGTTGCCTCGCGTCACGCAATGCGATCAGCATCGCCACGGTTTGCCGGGCGGCCTGCCGGCGCAACGTCCAGGTTGCGCCGGCATAAGCGGCGCCGAAGCAAACGGTCAGCAGCGGCAACCTGACCAGGACCGGCACGCCGCCGAGGTGCGCGCCAAGCCGCGATACGAGCAGCGCGCAGCCGAGCGCGATCAGATACGGCGGCACCAGCCGACCCAGCAAGCGGCCGGGATCGACCGACAGCTCGACCACGACGGCGCCGAAGCTGAGCGGCGTGACGAACAGCACGGCGCCGACATACAGCCACGCGAGCCCGGCGACGTCGTGCGACGGCAGGCAGACCATCGCGCCCAGCACCAGACCGAGCTTGACGATCGTCAGCCACATCGTGACGTTCGGCCGGCCGCGTGCCGACAGGAATGCTCCGTTGACGAACTGGACCGTCTGGATCGCGCCGAGCCCCATCAGCGGCGTCATGATCGCGGCGCTATCGGCCCAGCGGGCGCCGAACAGCACGATCGTGATGTCGTGGCTCGACACGGCCATCAGCACGAACAGCGGCGCCGCGACCATCGCGGCGAGCCCCGTGACGTCGAGGTAGGTGGCCGCCATCTTCCCGGCGTCGTGCGCGACACGCGACAGCACCGCGAGCGCGACGTCGGTCGCGGCGCGGCACAGCAGTTCCAGCGCCGTCTGGTACAGCCGCGCGCCGATCGCGTAGATGCCCAGCCCGGCCGCGCCGTACAGCGCGACGACGATCAGGTCCACGGTGCGCGTCGCGCACCAGTCGATCAGCCTCGACGCGACGACGTGACCACCGAAGCGCGCAATCGGCCAGAACGTCGACGCGTTCCGGCGGCCGCGCGGACGCCAGACCGGTCTGCGCCAGAGCCAGAGCGCGGACATCGTCATGAAGGTCGCCGCCTGCGCAATCAGGCTCCACGCACCGGCGCCAGCGATTGCCAGCACGACCGCAACGGCGCCCGCGACGCTCACCGAGCCGAGTTGACGCATCGCCAGCGTACGGAAATCCAGCCGCCGCTTGTACAGCCCCTCCTGGAACGAACTCGCCGAACCGATCGGCACGAACGCGCACGCCACCCGCAGATACGGCGCCAGGCCCGGTACGCCCAGCCACGTTTCGACGCGCCCGGCGAGGACGAGCAGCGCGACCGCGAGCACGATCGCCATGCCGATCGAGTACACGAACGGCCATTCGAGATCGTCGTCGTCGAGCGACGCGCGCTGAACCAGTGCGTCGCCCAGGCCGCCCTCGGCGATCATCAGGACCAGCGACAGCGACAGCGTGACCGCGGCCGCAAGCCCGACGTCCGCCGGGCCGAGCCAGCGCGCGACCAGCAGATAGGTGACGAGCGTGACGAGCTTGCCGCCCCATGCCTGCACCAGCGCCCACGCGAGGCTTCGCACCGTGCGCGCACCGAGCCGCTCGCCGGCGGGCGACGCGCGGTCGCTCGCGGCGAGCAGCGCGATGTCGCGAATCGCGGGCTCAGTGCTCGGTTTCATACGCGTATTTCCCTTCGCCGTACGCGCCGTAGACGGCCTGACGCCGCGGCACGTCGTTCAGCACGACGCCGCTGATCGCGATGCCGGCGTTGCGCAGGCGACGCTCCGCCTCGCGGATCTCCGGCATCGAACTGCGGCCATGCCGGACGCACAGCAGCGTCGTCGCGCCGTGGCGGCCGATGGTCGCCGCATCGTGCAGCGCGAGGATCGGGGCCGTATCGACGATGACGATGTCGTAGAGACGCGCTGCCGTGTCGAGCAGCAGCTTGAAGCGGCCGTCGTTGAACAGCTCCGACGTGCGGGCGACGGCACCGCGCGCAAGCACGTCGACGCCGGCGACCGCCGATTTCTGGACGCCGCGCTCGAGCGCGCCGCTCGCGATCGCGTCGGGCAGGCCGGGCGCCGCCGGCAGCCCGAAGTGGCGATGCGACTGGCCGCGGCGAATATCGGCATCGATCAGCAGCACGCGCTTGCCGCCCGACGCGAACAGCGATGCCAGGTTCGCGCAGAGGAACGATTTGCCCGCACTGGGCTGCGGGCTCGTGACCATGATCACGTTGTGCCCCGACTCGGACATCGTGAACTGCAGCGTCGTGCGCAGGCTGCGGATCGCGTCGACGGTCACGTCCTCCGGAATTTCCGATGCGAGAACATGCGCGCCCTGTCCCGCATGCTGCTGGTTGCGCACGAGACGCCGCTGCTCCCGGCTATGCGGCACCACCGCATAGACCGGCACGCCCAGCACCTGCTCGAGGTGCTCGGAATGCTCGACGCGGCCCCATACCGCCCGCTGCGCGAACGGGGCGGCGACGCCGAGGGCAATCCCGACGCACAACGACAGCGCGACCAGCAGCAGGCGCTTTGGCTTGACGGGTTTCACCGGCAGGACCGGCAAGTCGACGGCGCGGACATTGCCGATCTCGCTTCGCCTGGCGATCTCGAGCTGTTGTCCGGTGTTCAGCAGGTTCGTATACAGCTCGGTGTTGACGCGCACGTCGCGCAACACGCCGAGTCCCTCGCGCTCCGTATCGGGCAACCTGGCTTCGAGCGCCTTCAACTCCTTCGCCTTGCCAGCCAGCTCCGCCAGGTTGGCGTCGAGCGCCTGCACGGCCGGATGGCCGTCGGCGAACCGCGCGATCAGGTCGACGCGCTTTTGCTTGAGTTCGAGCGTGCGCGTCTCGACGTCCACTTCCTGGCCGAGCAGCAGCTTGCCCTGTTCGTCGAGATCGACCGTCCCCGTGCGCGCGCGAAACGCGGCGTACCTGTCCTCGGCGTCCTTCAGTGCCTTCATGACCGTCGGCATGCTGCTCTTCAGCGATGCCAGCGTCGCAGCGGCCTCCTCGCTCCGGTACTCCTTGTTCTGCTGGACATAACCGTCGACCACGGCCCGCAGGATGTCCCGGATGCGCGTCCGGTCGTCGCCCTCGAGCGTGACGGTCAGGATGCCTGATTGCTTGGCCTTTTCCTCGACGATCAGATCGTCCTGGAGCTGGGACACCGCTTCGAGCTGCGGGATGCGCCTGAGCCGAAACGCCGTGCCCGGCCGCGCATCGAGGGCGGCGACCAGCAGCGTCAGCGGTTGCGCCTTGTACTGCCCGTGCGCCGGCACGCCGACCTCGCCTTTCAGCACGACGTCGTCGTCCTCGTCCCTGACCACGTAGCGCCCGCCGCCTTCGGCGGTCACGTCGAACCAGAGCCCGTCCAGCGCGTCGATGCCGTCGTGGCTTTTCTTGCCGGCGGTCTCGAACGTGACGACGTCGAATCGCTCGCCGCCCCAGGCAAACCGGGACAATCCCGCAAGCGGCTGCGCCACGCCGTCGTCCCGATAGCGACGCGCGACCCAGCGGCCGATCAACGGGAAATAGCGCGGTTCGGCAATGATGTTCAGATGCTGCTTCGTGACGACCGAGTCGATCACCATGCGCGCGCGTACGAGTTCGAGTTCGGCAGCAGTCGTGCTCCCGTTGTCGAGCAACGCCGCGATGTCGTGCAACGGCGAATTGCCCGCCGTGGTCGATTCGTTGACCTGGATCGTCGCGTCGACACGATAGACCGGCGTCGCGAATACGACATACAGCAGCCCGAGCAGGAACACGCCGGCCGCGATGCCCAGCACCATGCGCCACCGGGCCAGCACGATGTCGACGTAGGACGAAAGGGGCGCATCGTCGTACAACGCCGCGTCGTACAGCCGTGCTTCGGAAAGGTCGGTCATGGCAAATCCAGTGTCGATCAGGTTCCGGCGGTTCATTTCGCGACCAGCGCGCCGGTCATGCCGGCATTGATGGCGGGTAGCAGCAGCGACAGCACGCGGCTGAGTCGGACGAGGCCGTTGCCGTCGACATAAACGACATCCTTCGGCGCCAGCCTGAAGTCGTTCGCGAGCACCATGGCAACCGGCGATTTCGCGTCGAGATGGAACACGTCGGGGGTACCCGGGCCACGCCCGCGAATCACATAGACCTGCGCCGTGTCGGCGGTGCCGCTGTTGAAGCTGCCGGCTTGCTGCAATGCATCGCCGAGCGTCAACGAACCGTCGCGCAGCGGCAGCGCGAGCGTCGGCTTCGCGACCTCGCCCATCACGAACGCACCGTTGTCCTCGCGCGACTGCACGCGCAGCACGTCCCGGTTGCGCAACAGGATGCTGGCCGGGTCGATACGTCGTGCGACGAGCCGGGACAGGTTCAGCACGTAATGCTCGTCGCCGCGCATCAGCTCGATGTGGCTTCGATCGGCCGTGGGCTGCAGCCCACCCGCGCGATCGAGCGCCTCGATCAGCGTCATCGGCACGTCGTTGATCGGCTGGACGCCCGGATTGCGCACCTCGCCTTCGACGTAGACCTGCTGGCTGCGGTACGACGTGACGCGCACGGTGACCTGCGGGTCGCGGAAGGTTTTCGTCAACGCGACGCGGAACGCATCGCGAACCTCAGTCGTCGTCCTGCCGGAAACCGCAAGCGTGCCGACATAGGGAAACTGCACGCTGCCGGTTTCATCGACGACGAAGCCGCCGACGGGGTCGCTCTGCCGTTGCGTTGACGACGTCTGATTCGTCGGCGCCGCCGCGGAAAGTTCGGGGTGGTCCCACACCGTGATCTGCAACACGTCGCCGGCGCCGATCCGATAGCCGCCCTTCACGCGCCCGTGCAACAGCCCATCGACGTTCCCGGCCGCGTCGCTGTCGTCGCGCATCGATTGCAGCAGGTTGACGTCGATTTCCCGGATCGGCACATCGAGCGACTGCGCCGGTTCGCCGTTGCGCGCGCTGGCCACCGGCAATTCCTGCGAGCCGGTCATCCGCATGCCGGGCGCGACGGCACATGCCGTCAGGAACACGGACAGCACGAGCGGGGCCAGCGCGCGGCCCCGTCTGCTTCCTGTCGAAATACCGTCGAATGATTTGCCCATTGCTGCCTCGTATGTCGCGCTATCGTCAATTCAGTCCATGGCGCCGTGCTCACGGATGTGTTCATTTCGTCGCGAGAGGGTTCGGCTTGCTTCGCCCTCATGCCGCACCGCACGGTCGATCACCATGACGAACGGGCCCAGGGCGGCTCCATGCCCGGCCAGTCGTCTGCTGCGTTGTCGGCCCCGCCGCGCGGCCGAATCGGAACGCGCGCCGCGCCGCGCGTGCGACGCACCGTCGGCATGCCCAGCGCGTCGATCGACAACGCCCGCATCTGCCGCTCGATCGGCAGCGGCGCGTAGTTGCCGACCGCCGGCGCCGCGACGCCCGACGCGACCGCCGGCTTTGCGATCGACCCGCGCCACGGATTCGAGGTTTGGGACGCGCTATCCGCGAGACCCGCGATCCATCGCGGCGCGTTCGTCGACGGGCGCGCCGCCGGGGCACTGCCGTGCGCGGCCGACGCACACGACAGGCCCACGAGCACGGCGAGTCGACCGACGTGGCGGCGCATCAGCAGTGCCCCCGCGCGGTAGCCGCGGGGATCCGCGCGATCCAGTGCGCCACCGCGCGCTCGATGTGGCGCGCCACGGCATCGAACACGTCCGCCGACTTGCCGACCGGATCCGCGATATCGCATTTCGCGGCATGGTCGAGCTGGAAGACGCGACCGCGCGCGAACGGATAACGCCGCTCGATCTCGCGACACTGCACGAGCGTCATCGCGAGGATCAGTTGCGATGCGCGCACGTGGCCGAGATGCACCGGTTGCGCGATATGCGACGTGATGTCGAAGCCGCGTTCGCGCATCACGTCGATCGCAGCCTGTGCGGCCGGCCGACCCGCCAGCGCGATGAGTCCCGCGCAACGCACCTGCACGGACGGCAGCGCGCGTGCCAGCATCGCGCTCGCCATCGGGCTGCGACATGCGTTGCCGTCGCAGATGACCAGAATGCGTTCGATCATGGCCGGGCTCAGTACGCGTTCGGATGGACGAAGCCCTTCAGCACCGTGGCGGCGACAATTTTCATGTCGAGCCCGAAGGACCAGTTGCGCAGGTAATACAGGTCGTGCTGGACACGGCCGACCATCTTGTCGAGGTGATCCGTCTCGCCGCGATAACCGTTGACCTGCGCCCATCCGGTGATGCCCGGCTTGATCCGGTAGCGATGGATGTATCCCTCGACGAGCGGCCGGTACAGATCGTCGTGCTCGATGGCGTGCGGTCTCGGCCCGACGACCGACATGTCGCCGCGCAGAACGTTGAAGAACTGCGGCAACTCGTCGAGGCTGGTGCGACGCAGGAACGCGCCGACGCGCGTGATGCGTGCATCGCCGCGGGTTGCCTGGCGTACGATGCCGGCCTGTTCGGCGTGCATGCGCATCGTGCGGAACTTGTAGATCCGGAATACCCGGCCATCGGCGCCTTTCCGGAACTGCGTAAACAGCACCGGGCCCGACGACGACAGCTTGACCGCCAGCGCGATCATGCCGAGCAGCGGCGCCAGCGCGACGAGCGCTGCCGCCGCGAATGCCCGGTCGAACAGCGCTTTCTGCATCAACGCGCGATGCGACATCGGCGAAGCAACGAGGTTGATCGCCGGCATGCCGACGAGATCCATCATCGTTCCGCCGAGCAACGCGATGCTGCACATGTCCGGCATGAAGCGGATATTGATCAGGTCGTCGCCGAACGTCTTCAGCACGCGCCGGATCGTCCGTTCCTCGGAGATCGGCAACGCGAGCCAGATTTCCGTCGCGGCCTCGGCACGCACTGCCGCGGCGAACTCGGCGAAATCCGCGAGCACCGGGACGATGCCGTTGGACGATCCCGCGGGATCGTGGAGCACGACGGGGCGAAACCCGCTTGCCGGTGACAGCGCGAGCGTTTCGATCACACGTACGGCATGCGCGCCGTTTCCGACGATCGCCACCTTGCGAAGATTCAGGCCCGCATGCCTGACGCGCGCGAGCATCGTATAGGCGGCCAGGCGGATAACGATGAATCCGCATCCCGCGATCGCCGTCCAGTAGACGAACCACAGCCGCGACACCTGATCGGCGCGATGCATCGCGAACAGCAGCACGAGGTTGCATGCCTGCACGGCGACCCATGCAGCACTGATGCGGCTGATCATCGCGATCCACGAGCGCCCGCGCCACGACTGGTACACCTGACATGCCGGAAAGACGGCGAGCGTCAGCATCGCGACAAACGGGACGACCATCGCGTCCGGCCGGCCGAGCGTATCGTCATCGAACCGCACATGCGACGCGGCAGCCGCTCCCAGCACCACGACGAGCGCATCGAGCAGGCGCGCAATAATCGACTGAAATCCGAACATGGATCTTCTCCAGGCGGCGCACGACGGCGCCGTATTTGCGGTCAAACGCGTCCGTATGCGTCGTCGAAGCGCACGATGTCGTCTTCGGCATGGCGCGAACTGTCGAAAAACCCTGGCGTTCTCATTTCATGTACTCCTCAACATCCGATTTTTCCGCACGCAATCAACCCTTGGCGCTACCCGACTGTCCGCTATTCGCGCCGAACACCGCACCGCCGAACATGCTCCGCCCTCGGTATCCCGATGCATCGACAACATTCATCCCGGGCGTCATGAACCCATCGATGAATTAACCTGTAAATTCGTATTCCTATATGAAATCGAACGCGCCTTTTTCGAGCGGACGGTTCAATTCACGCGATGAATCCAGGCGACGGACGAACTGCCGGTTGCTTAGGCGCACGCCCCCGCGCCGATGCATCGCCGCCGCAAGGGCATGTCGACGCGGTTCGGTATGGAAACGGAAATGCCGCGCCCAAGCCATCCTGAACGGATTGGCGAATGGTCGCGATTTATCGATTGAATGTCCGGAATCGACCGCTTCGCCCCCGCGTCGCGTCCGGATATCGGAATGTGGATCTTATTCATGATTGGTCTAGCGTTATGGTATTAACTACTTCGGCACATGGCGTTTAACGCACGATCCGTGCCACCGACACGCATTCTCTTGTTGCAACGCGGAAAATCCTCGACAAACCAATGACCTATGTCCGAAACACGAAAGGTATGAATAAATCGAAATAATCCTGTGTAACGTTTGCGCAACTGCACTGTTCGGGCACGTAACGTAACGACACGCCGTAACGCGTCTGACATGAACGGCATCGGGGAGGCGCAATTTGCTGCCATGTGCCCGGTGGTGTCAGGGGCGCTATTCCTACCGTCGACAGGCGCACCTTTCTTCCGCGCGCACCAGGCTGGGGAGTCCGGGGCAGGGCCGCAATGACCGCAGACCGATTTCGTTGCCGACATTCGGGATGGGTTCGTGCGCAAACCCGCGTCGGATGCATCCGCGATCCGGCGCTTATAAAACGACTCCGCACGGCCGTAACGGGATTTCCCGGTTGATTGCCAGCCCGGTGTCGCCTCGCAAAAGCCGAGTTCTTTCGCAGGGTGGTGGCTCGATACCGGTGCCCGCGAGCAAGGGTTGAATCGAAGCGAGTCGTTTCTCGAAGCAAGATCGCGCTTCGAGCGATCAGCTACCGTAAATACGGGTAGACATTTAAATTTTGACGCGGCACGAGCGTTTTTCCCGATTCCCCCGGGAAATGGCCGATGCGGCGAGAAAAACGCATAGCGCACTTCTTTCGTCGCTTCCGGACGATTTTTTTTAATGCGTTTGCCCTTTATATCGACAGCGGCATAATGTCCGTCTCACCGGCGACCAACTCTGCAGACGGCCCGTCCCGCGCTCACGGCTTCGGATGCCGGAGGTTCATCCCCGCTCCCGGACAGGTACGCTCGTACCGTTTCGACACGACGTCGACATTCAGACGATCGCCTCCGCGGCTTCGGCATCGCCTGCGAGCCAGTCGTTCATCACGCGTGCGTCCGCCTGCCGATCCAGCGACAGGCACACGTCGCCCAGCGCATCGACCCGCGCACTGTCGAGCGCCATGCCCGCCAGCGCACGATATTTCGCCAACAGTGCTGCATCCGACAGCGGATTGCGCGGGTCGCCGAGCGCGATCGGCACGTGGCGTACTTCCCGCCCTCCGTCGGTGCGATGCAGGATCACCGTCGGCTCGTCGAGATCGCCGAGCGCCGGATCGACGTCGACCGCAACGCGCGCGAGCAGCGCGCTCACGCGCGGATCGGTGCGCCGGTCCGCGCGATACACGCCGATCCCCGTGTCGCCGAATGCAAGCGCCGCCGCCACCGCGTACGGCAGGCTCATCTGCGCGGACGACAGCGTCGACAGGTCGCGACCGCCGCACATGCGGGCCACGAACGCGCTCGCGCGCACGACCACCCGCTCGATCTCGCCGGCCTCGACAAGGCGGCCGTCCGCGAGTTGCAGCGCCGCGTCGACGGCCGCATGCGCGCTGCGGCACGATGCGTGCGGCTTGATCGAGCAGCGCATCAGCTTCCAGTGCGCGCCGAGGCCGTCGGTCAATGCGTCGGGCGCATGCGATTGCGCGGCGAACGTGTTGAAAAAACCGCCCCACACGTCGTCGAACACGCGGGCGGGGCCGCTCACGCCTTCGCGCGCGAGCAGCGCCGCGAGCACGCCGCCCTCCGCCGCACGCCCGGCGTGCAGCCGCTTCGTCTGCGATCCGTCGTGGATGAAACCCCACAGGCCGCCCGCGAAACTCGCCGCATGGCCGAGCGCGTCGCGCGTGCGCGCGGCGTCGAGCCCGAGCACGCGCGCGCTCGCGGCCGCCGCCCCGAACACGCCGCAACTGAGCGTCGAGTGCCAGCCCGCCCCGTTGTGAACCGAGTAGCCGCCCGCTGCCTCGAGCACGCGCCGGCCGACGTCGTAGCCGAGCACGATCGCCGCCACGCATTCGCGGCCCGTCACCGGGCGCCCCGCGCACGACAGCGCGGCGAGCACGGCCGGCAGCACGACCGCGCCCGAATGATCGCAGCCGCCGGAATCGTCGAGTTCGAGCGCGTGCGCGGCAATCCCGTTGACGAACGCCGCATCGCGCGCGCCCGCGGTCCGTCGCGTGCCCCACAGCGCCGCGCCGCCATGCGCGACGGCGCCGGTCAGCGCACGGGCGCTGCGCGTTTCGACGGCGGACGTGCCCGCCAGCGCGGCACCGAACGTATCGAGCACATGACGCTTGGCCTTCGCGACGACGTCGTCCGGCAACGCGTCGGCGGACGTCTGCGCGACGAACGCCGCGAGCCGCGTGGCGCGCGCTTCGGTATTCATTGTCATCGCGCCGACTCCTCCGCCACGCAGTGCGCGAACACGTCGACCGGATGCCCAGGCGCATTGACGGGCGCGTGGGCACACCACCAGCGCGCGATGTCTCGCCCCGTCGCGAACCAGACGTCGCCCGCGTCACGCAGATGCGCGAGCAATGCGCGCAGCAGGTCGATCCGCCCGGCCGTGCCGATGATCTCGGGATGCAGGCGCAGCACGCAGCACAGCCCGAAGCGCCGAAACCCGTCGACGTCGCGCCGCCAGTTGTCGAGCACGTCGCGGTATGCCGCGATACGCGGCTGACCGGCCGGCACGGGCGGCGACAGGTTGAACTCGAAGTACGGCTCGTCCTCGAGTTCGTAGTGCAGCGGCAGCTCGACGAGCCGCGCGCCGTCCGCGCCGCCGTCGCCGCGCGGATGCACATACGGCAGATCGTCGCCGCGCCACGACGACGACCACGTGAAGCCTTCCGCGACGAGGAAATCCGCAAAGCCGTCGGCCCAGTTGCCGGTGAACGAGCGAAAGCCCTGCACGTCGCGGCCGATCACGTCCGCAAGTGCCGCCCGCCCGGCTCGGCACGCGTCGATCTGCGCGGCGAGCGGCAGCGCATCGAAATCCTCGCAGCGATAGCCGCTCACGCCGAGTTCGTGGCCGGCCGCGGCGATCGCGCGCACCGCTTGTGCATGCGTTTCGGCGACGACGCCCGGGACGAACCAGCTCGCAGGTACGCCGAACGCGTCGAATGTCTCAAGCAGCCGGTCGACGCCGCGGGTCGCGCCGTAACGCCAGGCCGACAGCGATTTCTCGCGGCCGACGATGCGCGGCTCGCGTGTCTGGATGCCGTGAATGTCGTTGAAGTCGACCGTGATCGCAACCGCGCATCGCGCGCCGCCCGGCCATGAAGGAAGTGTCGTCACAGGCCGCTCCGTTGCGTGGGTTGCGCGTCTCGCGCGTGCTGCGCAAGCCACCAGTCGGCCACTTCGCGGCAGCGCGCGAACCATACACCGTCCCGTGCGCGCATGTGACCGAGCCACGCCTCGAGCAATGCGATGCGGCCGGGCTTGCCGCAGACCTTCGGATGCAGCAGCGTCGTCAGGCACAGCCCTTCGCGGTATACACCGTCGAATTCGCGCGTCCAGTTGTCGAGCGTCGCGCCGTAGCCGGCGATCCGGTCGAGCCCGGCCGGATAATCGGGGTTGCGGTGATACGCAAGCGACGCGTAGTCGTCGGTCTCCCAGCGGCCGGGTATCTCGACGAGCGGCGTCTCGCCGCCGTCGCCGTGCAGCAGGTACGGCCGGTCGTCGCCGCGCATCGAGCTCGAATAGCGCACGCCGGCCTCGCGCAGCACGGCCACCGTCGCCGCGCTCCAGTCGCCGGACGGCGTGCGGAACCCGACCGGCCGCACGCCGAGCGTACGCGCGAACACGTCGGCCGACTGCGCCATGATCTCGCGCTGCCGCTCGGGCTCGAGCGTCCAGAACGCTTCGTGCCGGTTGCCGTGGTAGCCGATCTCGTGGCCGCGCTCGACGATCGCCGCGCATTGCGCGGGCCAGGTCCGCGCGACCCACGCGGGCACGAAGAACGTCGCGGGCAGGTCGAACGACGCAAGCATGTCGAGCAGCCGCCCGAGCGCGCGCCACGGCCCGTAGCTGCCGAGCGTGAAATACGCGGGGTTGCGCCAGATCGACCCGTTCAGCATCGCGTCGCCGGTCGGGCCGTCCAGATCGAACGCGAGCGCGACGCATGCGCGCTTCGCGTCCGGCCAGCGGGGAGCGAGGGCCGTCATCGCACGCTCAGTGCGTGCCGTTGATCATCGCCTTCGTCACCGCGTGCTCCTGCAGCCCCCACTTCGCGAGCAGCTTCTGGTACGAGCCGTCCGCGATCAGCTGGTTGAGCGCCGTCGTCAGCGCGCTGCTCAGCGCGGTGTTGCTCTTCGCGACACCGATGCCCGTGTATTGCGACAGGAACGGCTTGCCGACCGGCGCGTACGCGTTCTGCTCGAGGCTGTTCTGGTAAGGCAGCGTCTCGCCGCCCTGCACGGCCGCGTCGATGCGGTTCTGGCGCAACTGCATGCGCGCGTCCGACGAGCCGTCGGTGCCGACCACGACGATCGCCGGCTTGCCGGCCTTCACGCAGTTCTCCGCGCTCCACGCGGTCGTGTTGTCCGGGAACGACGTGCGCCGGCTCGACCCGACGCGCTTGCCGCACAGCGCGCCCATCTGCGCGAACTCGCCGGCGCGTGCTTTCAGCGTGTAGAACTGCGGGCCCGTCTCGATGTAGTCGACGAACGTCACTGCGTCGCGGCGCGTCGGCAGGTCGGTCATGCCGGACAGGATCATGTCGACGCGTTGCGTCGCGACCGCGCTCATCATCTGGTCGAAGCTCGTTTCGACCCAGTTCAGCTTCGCGCCCATCTTCGCGGCGAGCGCTTCGCCGAGATCGACGTCGAAGCCCGCGAGCTTGTCGGTCGCGGGATCCTTGTATTCGAACGGCGGATAGTTCGGCACGATCGCGACGTTCAGCGTGCGCTTCGCGCCCGCGGCCTGCGCGACTGCGAAGGAGGCATGCAGCGCGAGCGCGCCGAATGCGACGGCGGCCAGCGTGCGGGTCAGGACGGATGCTTTCATGGGGGGTGTCGCCTTGTCGTGGTGGAGTAATGGGGTACTACGCCGGTCTGTTCGACGGCTCGATCGATCGGGCGCGGCAGTACGGGGCGCCCGGCCCGTTCATGCGATCACGGCCGAGATGAAATCGCGCGTGCGCGCGTGCGTCGGCGCGGACAGCACCTGGTCGGGCGGCCCGCTCTCGACGATCCGTCCGCCGTCCATGAACACGACGCGGTCGGCCACCTCGCGCGCGAAGCCGAGCTCGTGCGTGACGACGATCATCGTCATCCCGCTCTTCGCGAGATCGCGCATCACGGCCAGCACTTCGCCGACGAGCTCGGGATCGAGCGCCGACGTCGGCTCGTCGAACAGGATCAGTTGCGGATGCATCGCGAGCGCCCGCGCGATCGCGACGCGCTGCTGCTGGCCGCCCGACAGCTCGACCGGAAACGCGTCGCATTTGTGCGCGAGCCCGACGCGCGCGAGCAGCGCGCGCGCTTCCTCCTCCGCTTGCGCGCGGCGGCGCTTGAGCACCTGCACGGGGCCCTCGATCACGTTCTCGAGCGCGGTCTTGTGCGGGAACAGGTTGAAGCGCTGGAACACCATGCTCGTCGCCAGACGCTGGCGCGCGACCTGGCGCTCCGACAGCTCGTGGAGCCGGTTGCCGGCGCGCCGGTAGCCGGCCAGTTCGCCGTTGACCCACAGCGCGCCCGCGCTGATCGTCTCGAGCTGGTTGATGCAGCGCAGGAACGTGCTCTTGCCCGAGCCCGACGGCCCGATGATGCACAGCACTTCGCCCTGCGCGACGTCGAGCGTGATGCCGTGCAGCGCCTGGAAATCGCCGTACGACTTGCGCACGTCGACCGCGCGAACGACCGCGTTCGTCATGACGTTCTCCCGATGGTTGAGGGTCGTGCCGTTCATGCGCGGCCCGCCGCGCGACCCGCGCCGCGCGCAAAGCGGCGTTCGACGCGCGCCTGCGCGAGCGACAGCACGGTGACGACCGCGAGATACCAGATGCCCGCGACGATCAGCAGCTCGATCACGCGGGCGTTCGCGTAGTAGATGTTCTGCGCGTTGTGCAGCATCTCCGCGTACTGCACGACGCTCGCGAGCGACGTCAGCTTGACCATGCCGATCAGCTCGTTGCCGATCGGCGGCACGATCACGCGCATCGCCTGCGGCAGGATGATCCGGCGCAGCGCGTGCAGGCGCGGCATGCCGATCGATTTCGCGGCCTCGTACTGGCCGGTGTCGACCGACAGCAGCCCCGCGCGCACGACTTCCGACGTATACGCGCCCTGGTTGATGCCGAGCCCGAGCACCGCCGCGAGGAACGGCGTCATCACGTCGACGGTCCGGAACTCTGCGATCCCCGGGATGCCGAGAGTCGGAAACACCAGCGCGAGGTTGAACCACAGCAGCAGTTGCAGGATGATCGGCGTGCCGCGGAATAACCAGATGTAGCCCTGCGCGATCGCGCCGAGCACCGGGTTCGACGACAGCCGCATCACCGCGGTGACGACGCCGAGCACGATGCCGAGCGTCATCGCGAGCACGGTCATCACGATCGTGTTGCCGAGCCCCGTCAGGATCGAGCGCGCGGTCAGGAACTGGCCGACGACGCGCCACTCGATCTGTCCGCGCGCGAACGCGGCGGCCACATAGGCGAGCGCGGCAATGATCGCGATCGACGCGACATAACGGCCCCAGTAGCGCCGGCGCACGCGCACGAGGCCCGCGGTATCGTCCGCCGCGGCGCCGGCCGACCCGGGTGCGCCGTCGAGACGGCGCGAATCGGATGCGCTCAGCATGACGGCCCCCGGTAGTCGGCCGCCCATGCGGCCTGGCGTGCGATCGCGCCGCTCAGGCGGCCGATCTGCTCGCGCACGCGCGCGGGCGACGTGCCGCCCGCGCCGCCGCGTGCGGCGACGGCCGCGTCGAGCGTCAGGTGCGCGCGCACCGCCGGCGCGAGGCGCGCGTCGACGGCCTGCAGTTGTTCCGCGCTTGCGTCCGCGAGCTCGATGCCGTCGCGTTCGCACGCACGCACGAGCGCACCGGTGATCTCGTGCGCTTCGCTGAACGGCACGCCCGTCAGCGCAAGCCAGTCCGCGACCTCGGTCGCGAGCGTGAAGCCGAGCGGCGCCTGGCGACGCATCTCGTCGACGTTCACGCGCATCGTGCGGATCATCCCCGCCATCGCCGGCAGCACGAGTTCGAGCGTATCGATCGAATCGAACGCGGCGATCTTGTCTTCCGCGAGATCGCGGTTGTACGCGAGCGGCAGCGACTTCAGCGTCGCGAGCAGGCCCGTCAGGTTGCCGATCAGGCGTCCCGCCTTGCCGCGCGTCAGTTCCGCGATGTCCGGGTTCTTCTTCTGCGGCATGATCGAGCTGCCCGTCGCATAACCGTCGTCGAGTTCCACCCAGCGGAATTGCCGCGACGTCCACAGGATCACTTCTTCCGACAGGCGGGACAGGTTCACGGCCAGCATGCTCGTGACGAACGCGAATTCGGCGACGTGATCGCGTGCGGCCACGGCGTCGATCGAGTTCTCGCACGGCGCGTCGTAACCGAGCTCCTGCGCGGACAGCTCGGGCCGCACGCAGATCGCCGAGCCCGCCAGCGCAGCGGCGCCGAGCGGCGAGCGCGCGGTGCGGCGGTCCCAGTCGACCAGGCGGTCGGCGTCGCGATACAGCGACTGCGCGTGCGCCAGCAACTGATGGCCGAACACGATCGGCTGCGCGGGCTGCAGATGGGTGAAGCCGGCGGTCACCGTGTCGACGTGCCGGCTCGCCTGGCCGACCAGCGCCTGCTGCAGGTCGAGCACGCCGCGCACGAGCTGGCGCGCCTTGTCGCGCAGGTACAGGCGCAGGTCGTTCGCCGCCTGGTCGTTGCGCGAACGCCCGGCGCGCAGCTTGCCGCCGAGCGCCGGCAGCCGCTGCGTGAGCACGCGCTCGAGGAACGTATGCACGTCCTCGTCGGCGAGCGACGGCGCGATCGCGCCGGCCGCGTAGTCGCGCGCGATGCCGTCCATCGCGGCCAGCAACTGCGTGAGGTCGTCGTCGGTCACGATGCCGGCGCGGTTCAACTCGCGCGCATGCGCTCGGGAGCCCGCCAGATCGTACGGCACGAGACGGTAGAAACTCGGATCGGAGCGGGACAGGTTCTGCAGCGCGTCGGACGGTTTCGACTGGAAGCGGCCGCCCCACAGGCGTTCGATCGGTTCGGTAAGGCTCATTGCGGTCGACCTCGACTCGGTTGGATTGCCCCCACTGTAGGCATTCAATTTTTTTTGTTGTAGCGAGAAATTGACTCCGCTTAAATGAAGTTTTTCTCAGCACCCCCTCCTCCGACACACTCGCCGATGCGCAACCGCCTGCCCCCGCTGAACCCGCTTCGCGCCTTCGAAGCCGCCGCCCGGCGCGGCAGCGTGTCGGCCGCCGCCGACGAACTGCACGTGACCGCGAGCGCGGTCAGCCACCAGATCCGCATTCTCGAAAGCACGCTCGGCGTCGCGCTATTCGTCCGATCAAAGGCGCGCGTGAAGCTCACGCCCGAAGGCGAGGCGCTGCTGGAACCGGTCGGCGCCGCGTTCGACATGATCGCGAACGCCACCGTCAGGCTCGATTCGCCGGCCGCCGTCGGCGATCTCGTCGTGTCGACGCCGCTGTCGCTGACGTCGCGCTGGCTCGCCCGGCACATCGGCGATTTTCTCGAGCGCTATCCGGGCATCCACCTGAAGGTGATTCCGTCGAACGACGAACGCGAGATCTATTCGACGGACGTCGACGTCTGCATCCGCTACGGGGAAGGCACCTGGCGCAACCGGCACGTCGAGCTGCTCGAGCATCCGGCGCTGTTCCCGGTCGTGAGCCCGGCGTTGATGAACGGGCCCGATGCGATCCGCAAGGTGCAGGATCTCGCCGGACGCACGCTGTTCTGCGAGCATGCTGGCTCGTGGATGCGCTGGCTGGCGGAAGCGAACGCCGACAAGCTGCCGGGCATCCGCATCCTCGAGATCGGCAACGCGCACATCGGTGTCGAAGCCGCGGTGCACGGGCAAGGCGTCGCGCTCGGCGACAGCCTGTCGGTGCGCGACGACCTGATCGACGGCACGCTCGTGCGGCCGTTCAGCGCAACGGTGCCGTCACGTCATGCGTACTATCTCGTCACGCGTCACGAGCTGACCGGGACGCCGCTCGTGACCGCGTTCACGTCGTGGCTGCGAGCGTGCCTCGCGTGATATGCGTCGTTGCTTGCGGCAGGGTTTCGGTCAGGAAATGAGATTCGCCAGGTCGTCCCACACCATGACGATGTTGTGCGACCGCCAGATCGGACCCGCATCGACGTACTCGCCAGCCAACCGCCCGTTCAGCGCCTCGTAAAAGGCGATCGCGGACGCGTTGCCCTTGACGACGCTCAACGCGGCGCCCCGATACCGCAACCTTCCCAAATGAGCCGCGAGTTGGGCAAGCAGCTTTCGGCCGATGCCGCGACGCTTGAATTCGGGATCGACATACAGGAATTTGATCTCGCCGCGGCCGTCGAATATCGGTTCCGACGGCGCGCCGGCCGCGCCGATTCCTACGATCCTGCCGTCGGTCTCCGCAACGAGCACGAGCTGGTCGCCGTCGTTCGACGCCAGCTTTTCCTGCCATTTCTTGCCGCGATAACGCTCGTCGAGCACGGCATGCGCTTGCGCCGGTGCGAGATCGCGATAGGTATGCCGCCAGACCTTGACGTGGAAATCGGCGATCGCCTGCGCATCGTCCGTGTTTGCGGACCTGATGGATATTCCGGTCATCGAGGACTCCCTGTCGGTCGGCTCTGCGCCAGTGGGTGTGGTGTATGAAGCGGATTGCAACGATCCGGGCAGCGAGGTCGAATGACCGTTTGTGGCCCGCGGCCTGCGGCCGACACGCCCGTCGTTTCGTCCCCCCTCCTTCGCACCGGCCAACGGCCACTCACACGGCGAGTTCGAAGAAGGATCGCGCCACGACCCGGCCGTTGACGATCAGCTCGACCTCATGCCGGCCCGCATAATGCCGGCGCGTAGTGAAATCGCGGATCGACCGACTGTGCCGCAGCGTGATGCGCTGGCCGGGTTCGAGCGTCAGTGCCTTCAGCTTGAACACTTTCGGCGACGCATCGCCATTTTGCTTCACGTAGGCGATACGATAATCGACGACGAGCCGCTGCGCCGTCCCGGCCGTCGAATGCAGCTCGCAGGCGAGCGTGATCGACTCGCCGAGCACCACCTGCGCGGGCGTCACGTCAAACGGGCCGACTTCCAGCCGAGGCGCGCTTTCGGCACCGAGTATCGCGAGCGCTCGCGCATCGCACTGCTTCACGAGGGTGCGAAGCGCATGACGGACGATCCATCGCGTATGCGGATGGTCGCCGCCCCATCGTTCGGCTCGATCGAGCACCCATGCCGGATGCGTCTTCGCCACATCGTTCAGGTGATTCGCGACCGAGCGGCGGACATAAGCGCTCGAGTCGGCGCGAAGATCGTCGAGTATCCGCGCGGCCAGCACCGGGTCGGCCTCGATCTCGCGGAGCCGGAACGACCATGGCAGGCGCGGGCGGCTTCCCTCGCTTGCCAGCCGGCGCACTGCATCGTCCGCATCGTGCGACCAGGTTTCCATCACTGCGAGCGCGCGAGCGCTGTCGATGCGCAGGAATTCGCGCACCGCGAATTCCGACGAGCCGAACGGCGTGAAATATTTCAGCGCGTCCATCGAGCGGTCGAATGCGTGCCGACCGTACTGCCCGACATAATCGGGGGCGATCAGCGAGACGAAACCGCGGCCCAATCGAGGTGCCGCCTCCTGCAACAACGCCAGCACGGCATCGTATCCGCCGGGTAGCGACCGCGCCCCCGTGTCGATCGCCACGCTGGCGCGCCTGACGCGCTCCATCAGCGTCAAGCCGTCGAGGCCGTCGAGCGCCGTCGCAAGGAATGCCGCCCGGTCGAAGGCAGGCTCGATCGAATGCAGCACGTCGGACAGCGCGTGGAACTGCCGCGCGGCCAGCGATTCCTTCAGCGGGACGGGAGCTTGCGTGGTGGTCATTGCGAGTGGATCCGACGTGCGCCGCAGATCGATGATTGCGAAAGCACACAGTATCGCCGAAGCCCCTGCCAGTTCCTGTCAGCAGTCTTTGCCCGGCCGGCGCACCCGTGCGGGACGCAATCGACGTGCGCGGAACGCGAATCGCGAGCGGGCGGTGTTCATGCATCCGTTCGCCGCTGCTCGCAGGATGGATCGTGCGAATCGCCGCTGAAGAACTTGTTTCGCAGCTGACCGCCGACGAACGCACTCGCAATCAACGACAGATAGCCGGCGACGAGGAGATGTCGCCAGCCGTCGAGCGCGGCGCGGTGCGCGACCAGCGCCGCGTCGGGTGCCGGTGCGGCGAGACTTCCCGGCACGATCGCGCGCGTCATCTGCACGAATCCCGCCGCCGACAACACCGGCAGCAGGACGAGCATCGCCAGCAGCACAAACTTCGCACGCCGAAAGAAGGCATGGCGGTGCAAATGAAACCACAGCCCGAGACTGCCGTGTACCCATCCCGGTGCGAGCAGCGCGATCTGCAAACCCTGCGTGCCGCTCGTGAGGAGCGACACGATGACCCGTTCGTAGTTCGGCTCGAAGCCGTAGAACGATGTCGCAACCCGTGTCCCGACGACGTGGCGTATCAACAGCAAGGGCAGGCTGAGTCCCACCCACAGACGAAGCCATCCGGCGGGCGGCAGCGCCCAGTGTCGGCGGCCGTAGATGGTGCGGATCGCCAGCGCGAAATGCAGGCCGGCAGCGCCATACAGCAGGATCGTGCCGGGCGCGCTTTGCCACATCCCGATTGCCAGGTGCAGCGCGCGCTCGGCGATATCGATCGACCAGATGCCGAGCGCGTGATTGACCATATGAATGGAAATATAGAGCCACAGCAAGATGCCGGAACCGAGTTGCAGCCTTCGCGCGGCCTTGTGAATCCCGTCGTGCGCCGATGCCGGTTTACCGGCATCGGCGTCCATCGCGTGCTGCGCGGCACGCGGCGCACGGTTGCGCCACGGTGGGTGCATGCCGATGCGATCCTGGAACGACGATGACCGCCGTGCCTCGTTCACCTTCGAGGCACCCTTGCCGTCGCGCTGCGATCGGCCCGGAATGTTCCGGGTTTGCCTCTCCTTGCCGTTCATTGGCGCCTCCCCGTCGATGCGTCCGGTGCTTGATCGGCATACCGCGGAGCGGGCCCGTTTATTCCAGCGACGCGCGACATCCCGCGCATGAAGTGCATCGCGCGGTTTCGGGAATAGGCGCCGCACTCGCCGGGTATACGGTGCGTGGGCCGGCGGATGACGACCGCGACGCGTCGGCGCCCTTCACATCGAAGCGAACGGAGTCAAGGAGACCATCATGTCCAACGTTCTGTCCCACTGGATTCTGATCGGTTGCGACGCATATGACGAGTATGTGTTCGTGCCATGGCTCGATAAATCCGTCTATCTGAGAACGGTCACGCTGCGTCGGATCTGCCTGTTGTGACGGAAGCGGTTCCAGCGCACCTCGCCGCCCCCAACGGACAATCCGGACCAGAATCCACGCTGCTTGCCGCCTCGGCACCATCCCCGGCGCAACAGCACCTGTCACGTGCCGTGAGGCCGATGGCGACCGCGTCCGCGGCACAAAGTGGAGTTACCCCCGCAGTCCCGGACCCAGCCTCACACTTCGGTCGATGAATCCACCGCACATCGAAACTCGCGTAGTGAGCGATATTTCAGTGCGCTATGGGGATGTTTCTCGTTGTCATGCTTGAACGCAATGGCGAGATTCCGCACGGCCGTCGCGGCATCCGGTTTCGGCATGAAGGCCCCATAGTCGCGCTTCATCGTCTTCACGAAGCTCGGCCATGCCGTTGCTCTGCGGGCTGCACACCGGCGGTTTCGGTGGCTTCAGCTGCCACGCGAGCCACGACTTGATGTTCGCTTGCATCGCGCCGGCCGAGATCCCGTAGCGCTCGTGCAACGTCGGCAGCGCGCCCGCGGCGAGGTACGCATCCGGCAGCGCGATCTGGCGGAACGGTACGGCAACGCCGGCCCCGATCAACGCAGTCGCCACCGCTTCGCCGAGTCCGCCGATCACCGTATGGTTCTCGGCGACGATCACCTCGTCTAGCCGGTAGAGATGGCCACGCACGACGCGTTATTGCAACGTGTCGTGCGCGACCTGTCGGATGCGTGGCCTGCGATGTGCGTGGTTCATCTTTTCGCGGTTCGCGAACCCGCAGTGGAGGTATGAGTCCAGTGCCACCATTCATGGTGGTCCAGATTTCTAAGCAATTCCGCGCGACGATGCTCGCGGCGATAGCGGTTGATTGCGGCAATTGCCGCAATCGCCAGCACGAACGCGCCGACCACGAACCCGACCCATGCTCCGCTCATGGCAGCCTCCGTCATTTTCGGCCAACTCCGGATCACTCAACGCATTCGCGAGACCGCTTTCAGGACAGCGCGGCCCTCTGCGGTAATCTGGACACGCCGACAACCCGAGGCCGGCTGATCAACGGAGATCAGACGATGCTCGATGAGCGTGACGAGTTCGTCGCGATCCGGTTCGATCTGATCTGGAGCATCCCAAACGATCATTAAAGTAGTAATTTCGTGCGGACTTAGCATGGTCTGCATGGAATGTTCGTATCGGACAATCGGATTGTGTATACATGCGCGAACGCATGCCTCCCGCTTTCAACGCAACAAGGTGCTCGAGAGTTTGTAACGACTCCACCATTTCCTGCGACGATTCAATGCGAAATTTAGTGGGCACATTCTAACGCGCTTGCATCCATTTCCGGTCCGCCACTTCGTAGGTGGATGCCATGACTCGGAAACGTTGCCATTTCTCTGAATTAAGCAAGCATGCGAAATGGTATGAGTATATGAACCCCATGTATTTCATATACTCACTGATTCATTCATTTCTGAATATGTCAGATGACGCAGCTCGATATTTTCAAGAAACATTCTGCCGTATTCATTCGAAATCCTCACATTCGCTGTATCGCCGGAGAGAAACGGCCAGTGCATCGACATCGCTTTGATAGCTTGAAATGACATCCGCCCGCTCCGGAAATCGTTCGCGTTGCAACGACAGTGTCTCCACGGCTGCGGCATGACGCCTGACAAGCTGCCCGCGCGTCACCCATTCGTCATTTCCGCCGGTGCAGGACTTGATGTGCTTCAGCACACCATCGCCGAGCACCTTGAGCGGCGCGTGCCCATTGATGAATTCCGCGTAGTGTCCGGAGAAAAACCGCTCCCACTCGCTCCCTTCCGAATCGTGCCGAAACGCGAGGATATGCCCGCCGAGATCGACGATGTAGCGATAGGACAAATTCTCATGCGCGTCGGGTGAAGTCAGCTGGGCAGACCGGTTCGCTCGGTGGAATCTGTCGGCAAGCGATCCAGCACCATCGGACAGATGCGCGGCAAGGAAAAACTGGGCCGCGCCGGATGGGCAGCCGTTCTGAGGAATAAGGAACGTTGCATGGCTGCCGCGCTGCAATGCGAACGTGTAAGTCGCGAGTATGCTCATTACGATTTCCTCTTGATCCTCATGAAGAGGATCGGCACCTGAACGCTATTTCCCGGATCACTCGTCTGCGGGTGCAATCTGAGTAGCAAGCGATATGCCATCGCGATGCATTCGATTCCCATGGCGACATGAACCGCCGGAATGCACGAAAAGTCGTCGCAAGCGGATGAAAATGTTTCAGCGTTGATACGTTTCGCATTGCTCAGGTGCCGGCACACGTCGATTGCCCTTGTTTGAACCATCCGATCCCATTGGGCTCGCCATTTTCCGACTCGCATTGCTGGTTGCAACGCTGAGACCGACCGGCTGGCTAGTCGAAATGCGTTCGGGAACACGAATTGCGCCATCGTTTCCGTGCAGCCCAACCGGGAGTGAAAGATGCACAACGGCCATACCGTCGGCAAGGTGGCCGCGTGGCTTGCCGTTGTCGTTGCCCTGACGATTGCCGCGTTGTTCGCCTTCGTCGCGACGTTCGACTGGAACCGCGCGCGCCCTTGGGTCGATGACAAGGTATCGGACGCGATCGGACGGCAGTTCGCCATCAACGGCGACCTGCGTGTCGGGTGGCACCGGCCCGTGAGCGAGCATGGCTGGCGCGCCTGGGTGCCATGGCCGCGATTCAGCGCCCGCAACGTCACGATCTCCAACCCGGACTGGGCGCGCACGAAGCATTTCGCCACGCTCGACGCGATCAGCTTCGAAGTCGAGGCGCTGCCGCTGATCGCGCGCCGCATCGTGATTCCGGCCATCGACCTCGTCAATCCATCCGTCGACCTCGAACGCCTCGCGGACGGGCGCGTCAACTGGACGTTCCAGCTCAAGAATGCCGATCGTCCGGGCAAGTGGACGCTCGACCTGCACGATGTCGCGTTCGCCACCGGCAAGCTGCGCTACTACGATGAACAGAAGCAATTCGACCTGAGCGGTGTGATCGACACGCTCGGCAAGCCAATTGCGTTCGGCGATGCGTTGAAGCAGCAGGCGGCGCTGGCGCACAGCGAATCGGCGCAGGCCATCGGCCAGGAGGGCCAAAAGAAACTCGCGGCGCAGGTACACCACGGTGCGGCACGATCCCCGGCGCCCGTGTCGGGTATCGAAGCGGCATCCCGCGCATCGGCAGCGGCGTCGCAAGCGTTGGCCGCGGCGTCGCAAGCGTCGGCCGCGATATCCACTACTGCGATCGCCCCGGCGGTATCGGCTGCGTCGAGCGCGTCCGCGACACCGGCGTCGCACGCGACGGCCTCCGCAGCGTCGGGCGCGTCGGCAGGCGCCGCGCCCGCGGCGTCCGTAAGCGCGGGCGATTACACGATCGGGTGGACCGTCGACGGAACCTACAGGAAAGGGCACGTCGCCGGCAACGGCAAGATCGGAAACGTGCTGGGGCTGCAAGGCGGTCAGCGCCCGTTTCCGATCCAGGCCAATTTACGCTTCGGCGATACGAAGCTGGCGCTCGTCGGCACGCTGACCGATCCGGCGCACCTGGCGGCTGTCGACCTGCGACTGTGGCTCGCGGGCACCAGCATGGCGCACCTGTACGACGTCACCGGCATCACGCTGCCCGAGACCCCGCCCTATGCGACCGACGGACGGCTGGTCGGGCAATTCCGCGCGTCCGGCAATGTCTTCAAGTACGAGGACTTCACGGGGCGTGTCGGCGGCAGCGATCTCACCGGCACGCTGGTGTACGTTTCGCGCGAACCGAGGCCGCTCCTGTCGGGCACGCTGGTGTCGAAGGTGCTGCGGTTCGCCGACCTTGCGCCGCTCATCGGCGCCGACACGAATGCCAGCAAGGCCCGCCGCGGCGCCGCGGTCGCGCAGCCCGCGAACAAGGCACTGCCGGTCGAGGCGTTCCGCACGGAGCGCTGGAAGAAGATCGACGCCGACGTCCGGTTCACCGGGCAGCGCATCATCAAGTCCCCGAGCTTGCCGATCACCGACCTGACGACCCACGTCGTCATGCAGGACGGCGTGCTGACGCTCAACCCGCTGAACTTCGGCGTCGCGGGCGGCACGCTGGCGTCGAACGTCCACCTGGACGGCAGTGGCGCGCCGCTCAAGGGGCGGTTCACGCTGCAGGCGCGGCACCTGAAGCTGAAGCAGCTGTTCCCGACGTTCGCGGTCATGCAGACGGCGCTCGGCGAAGTCAACGGCGATGCCGCGCTGTCGGCCACCGGCAACTCGCCGGCGGCGCTCGCCGCAACGTCCAACGGAGAAGTGAAGACGCTGGTCACGGACGGCACCGTGAGCCTGGAGCTGATGGAAGCGGCCGGATTGAACGTGGCGAACGTGGTGTACGAAAAGCTGTTCGGCGATCGCGACGTGAAGATCAACTGCGCGGTGGCCGATTTCGTGGCCATCAATGGCGTGCTCGACTCGCGCGTATTCGCGCTCGACACCGAAGATGCGGTGATCGGCATGAACGGTGACGTGAACCTGCGGGACGAGACCATGAACCTGACGATTCATCCGCATACCAAGGGGTTCCGGGTGATATCGCTGCGCTCGCCGCTATACGTCACCGGCACCTTCAAGCAGCCTCACGTGGGCGTGAAGCCGGAGGCGCTCATCGCGCGCGGCGGGGCGGCGGTGGCGCTGGGCCTGCTGAATCCGCTCGCGAGTTTGCTCGCATTGCTCCAGCCGGGCCGCGATCAGCCGCTGCCGTGCAGGCAGATGCTGACCGACATGGAGCAGCGTCCGACCGCGCCGCCACCGGGAGTACGAAAGGAGAAAAAGGCCGCACCGGCGTATATGAGTGCGGCGCCGCCGGCTTCACCGGCTCACGCGCCGGCGGCTGCCGAACCCGAGCAAGCGACGCGCGCGGGCCGAACCGGCGCTCCTGGCCGGTAAGGCCGCGGTATTCGGGTTCGGACGGAGGCGTCGGCCTGCTGTGTCGAGCAATGGCGGCATGGGAGCGTAAGGGCCCGGCCGCGCTCGAACGCGTCGCGCAGGTCGGCTTCCAGCGCCGAGCGCGCGCCGAAATGATCCTCGAGCGCCTCGGCCGTGATCGCGCAGGATTCGGGTTGACCGTCGACGTCGACGGTGCAGCACAGTTGCAGCGCCGTGTAAGTCGGTGAACTACCCATATCCAGAAAACCCTTGCCAGACGTGGCTCGGACGGATTTCAGCGGAACTGGTCGGAACACCCGGAAAACATCACAATTCATTTAACTTTCCGTGAGGACTTCGACACCGGCCGCTGCCTACGATAGGCGCATGTTTTCAGGACTTGCTTCCAGGAGCCCATCATGCCCACCCGCAGACATCTGCTGCTGTTCGCCGGCGCCACCGGCCTCGCCGCGCTCGCGGCGCTGTCGTCCACCGGCCGCCGCGCGCTGGTCGGCCGCGCGTTCGCCGCGCCGCCGGCCGCCCCGCCGCCAGCCGCCCCGCGGATGGCCGCCCCACGGATGGCCGCCCCGTTCGAAATCACGCTCAGCGACGCCGAATGGCATCGCCGGCTCACGCCCGCCCAGTTCGCGATCCTGCGCGAAGCCGGCACCGAGCGGCCGTACAGCAGCCCGCTGAACGACGAGCACCGCCCCGGCACGTTCGCGTGCGCCGGTTGCGACCTCGCGCTGTTCTCGTCGGCCACCAAGTTCGACAGCCATACGGGCTGGCCGAGCTTCTGGAAACCGCTCGACCACGCGGTCGGCACCCACGCCGACGCGTCGTTCGGGATGGTCCGCACCGAAGTGCACTGCCGCCGCTGCGGCGGCCATCTCGGCCACGTGTTCGACGACGGCCCGCCGCCGACCGGCCTGCGCTACTGCATGAACGGGCTCGCGCTCGCCTTCCACCCGGCCGCCGCCTGATCCGGCCCCGCTCCCGACCGACTGGAGAACGCACCATGCTGCTCATCGTCCTTGCCTATCTCGGCGGCGTGCTCACGATCCTGAGCCCGTGCATCCTGCCCGTACTGCCGTTCGTGTTCGCGCGCGCCGACCAGCCGTTCGTGCGCACCGGCCTGCCGCTGCTGGCCGGCATGGCGCTCACGTTCGCCGTCGTCGCGACGCTCGCCGCCGTCGGCGGCGGCTGGGTCGCGCAGGCCAACCAGGCCGGCCGCTGGATCGCCATCGTGCTGCTCGCGGTGTTCGGCCTGACGCTGCTGATGCCGCGCTTCGCGGAACACCTGACGCGCCCGCTCGTCGCGGCCGGCAACCGGCTCACCGGTCTCGCGCAGCGCGACGGCCGCCCGGCCGGCCCCGCGTCGTCGCTGCTGCTCGGCGTCGCGACCGGCCTGCTGTGGGCGCCGTGCGCGGGCCCGATCCTCGGGCTCGTGCTGACCGGCGCCGCGCTGCGCGGCGCGAGCGTCGGCACGACGCTGCTGCTCGTCGCGTATGCGGCCGGCGCGGCGACGTCGCTCGCCGTCGCGCTCGTGATCGGCGGCAAGGTGTTCGCCGCGATGAAGCGCTCGCTCGGCGCCGGCGAATGGATCCGGCGCGGGATCGGCGCGGCACTGCTGGCCGGCGTCGGCGCGATCGCGCTCGGCCTCGATACGGGTGCGCTCGCGCAACTGTCGACCGTCACGACGGGCGGGCTCGAGACGAAGCTCGTCGACCGGCTCGGCGGGCGCTCGAACGGTGCGCCCGCAACGACGGCCGCCACGGGCAACGCTGCCGGCAACACGTCCGGCAACGCAAGCGGCGGTGCGATGATGGCCGCGACTGCCGATGGCGCGCAGGCTGGCGGCGCGATGATGCGCGCGGCCGACGTGAAGCCGTCCGCGCTGCCCGTCGAAGGCACGCTGCCGTCGCTCGACGGCGCCGTGCAGTGGCTGAACTCGCCGCCGCTGACGGCGGCCGGCCTGCGCGGCAAGGTCGTGCTCGTCGATTTCTGGACGTATTCGTGCATCAACTGCCTGCGCACGCTGCCGTACACCAACGCATGGGCGCGCAAGTACGCGCCGTACGGGCTCGTCGTGATCGGCGTGCACGCACCGGAGTTCGCGTTCGAGCGCGACATCGGCAACGTGAAGAAGGCCGTGCACGACCTCGGCATCGACTACCCGGTCGCGATCGACAACGGTTATTCGATCTGGCGCGCGTTCGGCAACGAATACTGGCCCGCGCACTACTTCATCGACGCGCAAGGGCGCATCCGCCATCACCACTTCGGCGAAGGCGAATACGCGCAGTCGGAACGCGCGATCCAGTCGCTGCTCGCCGAAGCCGGCCATCCGGAAGCGCTGAACGTGCCGCTCGGGCTGGCCGGTGCGCCCGCGAAGGGCGCGCTCGCGGCAGCAGATACCGCGGACGTCCGCTCGCCCGAAACCTACGTCGGCTATGCGCGCGCGGAAGATTTCTCGTCGCCGGGCGGCGTCGTGCGCGACGCGGCGCACCGCTACGACGCACCGGCGCGCCCCGATCTCAACGACTGGGGCCTCGCCGGCACCTGGCAGGTCGGCGCCGAGCGCGCGTCGCTCGCCGCGCCGGCCGGCCGGATCGTCTATCGCTTCCATGCACGCGACCTGCACCTCGTGCTCGGCCCGGGCGCGAACGGCCAGCCCGTGCGCTTTCGCGTAACGCTCGACGGCGCGGCGCCCGGTGCCGCGCACGGCGCCGACGTCGACGCGCAGGGCTACGGCACGGTCACCGCGCAGCGCCTGTACCAGCTCGTCCGGCAGCCCGGCGCGATCGCCGATCGCACGTTCGCGATCGAGTTTCTCGATCCCGGCGTCGATGCGTACGCATTCACTTTCGGTTAAACGCGGGCGCCGCACGCGGGCAACGCCGCCACCCGAGCATCGTCTTTTACAACGCATTCCGAAGGAGCAAACGATGAACCCGACACCCACCCGCGATTCCGCACCGCGACGGCGCGCAGCGATGCTGCGCCGCATCGGCGCCATCGCCGTCGCGGCCACCGCCGTGTTCGGCTTCCAGCGCATCGTCAATTCCGCCGAGCCGATGCGCACCGTGCCCGCGCCGACGCTCGACGAAACGCCGGGCGCGTCGCACGACGAAACGGCCGTGCTCGCCGGCGGCTGTTTCTGGGGCGTGCAGGGCGTGTTCGAACACGTGAAGGGCGTGAAGCAGGTCACGGCCGGCTATGCGGGCGGCGCGTCCGAAACCGCGCACTACGCGCTCGTCGGCTCGGGGCTGACCGGGCACGCGGAATCGGTTCGCATCGTCTACGACCCGACGCAGATCACGTACGGCCGGCTGCTGCAGGTGTTCTTCTCGGTCGCGCACGACCCGACCGAACTCAACCGGCAGGGTCCCGACGAAGGGCCGCAGTACCGGTCCGCGATCTTCCCGACCAACGCGCAGCAGCGCGCGGTCGCGACCGCGTATATCGCGCAGCTCGGCAGTGCGCACGTGTTTCCGGCGCCCGTCGTCACGCGCGTCGAGGCGTACAAGGGGTTTTATCCGGCCGAGGCCTATCACCAGAACTACCTCGAACTGCACCCCGACGCGCCGTATATCGCGTTCAACGACCTGCCGAAGGTCGCCGGGCTGAAGCAGCGCTTCCCGGCGCTGTACCGCACGGACGCGGTGCTGTGGCGCGATACCGGCTCGTGACCGGTAGCCCGCCGCGTGACGCAGTACCGCTCGCCGCGTGACGGGATGCCGCCCGCCACCCGCCGCCCGACGCGCGGCCGGGGCCGAGGCCGGGGGCGGCCGCGCGTGGCCGGCGCGCGCCGCCTGCGGCCCGGTTTGCGCCGCATCAACGAAACCCCGGCCGTCATGCCGGGGCAAACCCGCATCGCGTCCGCCGCAACGGGCAACTTCGCGTAGACTTCTCAAGATCCCCGCCGTTTCTTGCGGCGCCCGGACTTTCTGCCCAGCCAGGAGACGTCACGCATGCTCGCAGTGCCTTTGCCTGACAGCAGCACCCTCGAAGAATCGTCTTCCGGCGCGCTCGTGCGCGACCTGCGCCGCGTGCCCATTCACCCCGATCACTGGTATCCGCTCGCGTGGTCGCGCGAGCTCAAGCGCGGCAAGACGCTCGGCGTGCGTTTCGCCGGCGATCCGATCGTGCTCGTGCGCACCGAATCGGGCGCCGTGTACGCGCTCGAAGATCGTTGCGCGCACCGCCAGGTGCCGCTGCATGCGGGCGTCGTGAGCGGCGAAACGCTGCGCTGCTGCTATCACGGCTGGACCTACGCGTGCGACAGCGGCCGCTGCGTCGACGTGCCCTACCTCGGCCGCGAGCGTTTGCCGAACGGCGTGCGCGCGTATCCGTGCCGCGAGGCGCACGGGCTGATCTTCGTGTTTCCCGGCGACGCGATGCTCGCCGACACGCGGCCGTTCCCCGCGCTCGAATCGGCGGACAACCCCGCGTACAAGACCCGCCGCTTCGGCCGCGAGGTCAAGTGCCACTACTCGTTCATGCACGAGAACCTGATGGACATGAACCATCAGTTCCTGCACCGCAAGCAGATGGGGCAGATGCGCGCGCGCTCGTTGGGCCGGCGCCGCGGCGAAGACTGGGTCGAGGTCGACTACACGTTCGCACGGATGGAGGGCAAGCAGCCGGTCGGCGAGGCGCTCGTGTTCGGCGCGAGCAAGAAGCCGGCCGACCAGTCCGACAAGAGCGTGATGACGGTGCGCACCGGCTACCCGTACCAGACGCTGCGGATCCGTTCGAGCGAAGGCACGCTCGTGATGGACCTGTGGATCGTCTACGTGCCGCTCGACGCCGAGCAACGCACCAACCGCACGTTCGGACTGCTGTCGATCCACAAGCCCGGCATCCCGTTCGCGCTCGATCTCGCGTGGCCGCTGCTCGTCTGGTTCACCGAGCGCATCTTCCGCGAGGATCGCTGGATCGTCGAGCGCGAGCAGGAAGCGCACGATCGCCAGGGCGCCGACTGGAACCACGAGGTGTTTCCGGTCATCAACGAACTGCGCGACCTGCTGCGCCAGTGCGGCGGCCGCACCGTGATCCCGATCCGCGAAGCACGCGACGGCGCGTGATACGTGCGGCGCGCCGCACGACCGCGCAGGCTCGCCGCGGCGCGCTCCGCTACAACCGGAACGCGCCCGGCAGCAACGCGTGTGCCGTCGTCACCTCGACATCGCCTTTCAGGTTGCCCAGGATCACTTCGATGTCGGGTGTGCCGATCTCGATGATCACCTGACGGCACGCGCCGCACGGCGCGATCGGGCCGTCCGTGTCGCCGACGACCGCGAGCCGCGCGAAATCCCCCGGACGATAGCCGGCGGCGATGGCCGAAAACATCGCCGTGCGCTCCGCGCAATTGCACAGTCCGTAGGACGCGTTCTCGACGTTGCAGCCGTGAAAGATCGTCCCGTCGCGCGCCTGCAGCGCCGCGCCGACCTTGAAGCGCGAATACGGCGCATACGCGCGTTCGCGCGCCGCCTTTGCCTGTTCGAGCAATTCGTCTCGTTCCATCTCGATGATGCCTCCGGTGGTGTGCCGGGATGCATCGACGCAGCCGCATCCCGGCGCGCACGATACTCCCGTGATGTAAAGCGGCCGCCGATGCCCGCACGCGCCCGCCGTGCCGGCACCGGCGGCCGGTCAACCGATCCGCTGGTAAATGGTCGGCGGCGCATCGCCCGTCTCGCCCAGCACGTAGCTGCGCTGGACCGCGTCCACCGCGCGCGCCGCCGCGGCGGCGTCGCTGGCGTGCACGCAACCGAGCGGTTGGCCGGCCTCGACGCGCTGCCCGATCTCCGCAAGCGCGGACAGGCCGACACGGGTGTCGATCGCATCCGCCGCGCGCGTGCGGCCACCGCCGAGCGCGACGACCGCCAGCCCGAGCGCGCGGCAATCGACCCGCTGCACGACGCCGCTCGCGCGCGCCGGAACCGGCACGATCACCGCGGCCCGCGCGAGATGACGCCACGGTGCATCGATCAGGTCCGCGGGGCCGCCGAGCGCCACGACCATTCTCGCGAAGCGTTCCGCCGCCGCGCCCGAGTCGAGCGCCCGTTGCAGCATCGCGCGCGCCTGGGCGGCATCGCCCGCCAGCCCGCCGGTGACGAGCAACTGTGCCGAGAGCGCCATCGTGACTTCGTGCAGCCGGGCCGGACGCGACGTGCCCGTCAGGTAGTCGATCGCGCACGCCACTTCGAGCGCATTGCCCGCGCACGGTGCGAGCGACTGGTTCATGTCGGTGAGGATCGCTGTCGTCTTCATGCCGGCGCCGTTGCCGACGTCGACGATGCTGCGGGCCAGTTCCGCCGATTGCTCGACGGTCGGCATGAACGCACCGGAGCCGACCTTGACGTCCATCACGAGCCCGTCGAGCCCTGCCGCGAGCTTCTTCGACAGGATCGACGCGGTGATCATCGCGACCGACTCGACGGTCGCCGTCACGTCGCGAATCGCATAGATGCGCTTGTCGGCCGGCGCCAGCCGCGCGGTCTGCCCGATGATCGCGACGCCGACGTCGCGCACCGTGCGGCGAAACGCATCCGTATCGGGCGTCACGTCGTAGCCGGGGATCGCGCTGAGCTTGTCGAGCGTTCCGCCGGTATGGCCGAGCCCGCGCCCCGAGATCATGGGCACGTATCCGCCGCACGCGGCCACCATCGGCCCGAGCATCAGCGACACGACATCGCCGACGCCGCCGGTCGAATGCTTGTCGATCACGGGGCCGCCGAGATCGAGCGCGCGCCAGTCGAGCACGTCGCCCGAATCGCGCTGCGCAAGCGTCAGCGCGACCCGCTCGTCGACGCTCAGGTCGTTGAAATACACCGCCATCGCGAACGCCGCCACCTGGCCCTCGGTCACGCTGCCGTCGGTCACGCCGCGCACGAACGCGGCGATCTCGTCGCGATCGAGCGGCTGCCGGTCGCGCTTCTTGCGGATGAATTCCTGCGGTAGAAACATCGTTGCATCTCCTCGATCGGTCAGTGGCCGCTGCACGGTTCAATGCAGGGAGAAGAACAGGCCGGCAATCGCGGCGCTCATCAGGTTCGACAGTGTCGCGGCCGTCAGCGCACGCAAGCCGTGCCGTGCGACTTCCGACCGACGCTCCGGTGCGACCGCGCTGAAGCCGCCCGCGAGAATGGCGATCGACGAGAAGTTCGCGAAGCCGCACAGCGCGAACGATACGATCGCGAGCGTCTTCGGGTCGAGCACTTTCAAGCCGGCCGCCGCGACGTGCTCGCTGCCCTTCAGGTACGGCGACAGGTCGCCGTACGCGACGAATTCGTTGAAGATCAGCTTCTCGCCGATGAAGTTGCCGGCCAGCGCCGCATCGTGCCACGGCACGCCGATGATCCACGCGAGCGGAGCGAACAGGTGGCCGAGGATGCCCAGCAGCGTGACCTGCGGAAAGCCCGCGAACGCGGCGACGCCGCCGACGATGAGATTCATCAGCGCGATGAGCCCCACGAACGCGATCAGCATCGCGCCGACGTTGATCGCGATTCGCAGTCCGACCGACGCGCCGGACGCCGCCGCCTCGATCACGTTGGCGGCCCGCTTGTCGTCGAAATCGAGGCCGTCGACCACGACGCGGCTCGGCTCGACGGTCGGAAACAGCAGCTTGCCGAACAGCAGCCCGCCCGGCACCGCCATGAACGACGCGGCTAGCAGATACTCCATCTTCACGCCGAGGCCGGCATAGCCGACCAGCACCGAGCCCGCGACCGACGCCATGCCGCTCGCCATCACCGTGAAGATCTCGGCGCTCGTCATGTTCCGCACGAACGGCTTCACGAGCGCGGGCATCTCGCTTTGCCCGAGGAAGATCGTCGCGACGGCCGAGCACGCCTCGATACGGCTCACGCCGAGCACTTTCGCCAGCCCGGCGCCGAGGATCGCGACGATCCACTTCATCACGCCGATGTAGTACAGCACCGCGATCAGCGCGGTGACGAAGATGATCATCGGCAACACGCGCAGGCCGAATACGAACCCGCCGTCGCCGAACAACTGGAACATGCGGCTGTCGACCAGCCCGCCGAACACGAACGCGATGCCGTGATTGCCCATGTCGAGCACGCGATTGACGCCGTTCGCGGCCGCTGCCAGCGCCGCGCGGCCGGACGGCACGAACAGCACCAGCGCGCCGATCGCGAGCTGCGTGAACAGCGCGGCGATCATGGTCCGGCCGCTCACCGCACGCCGGTTGTTCGACAGCAGATAAGCAACCAGCAGCAGGAACAGCATACCCAGGAGACTGCGCAGAATATCCACCTTGTGCTCCTTTCTCTCGATGTTATTGATTTGTCCCGCACGTAGCCCGGAACGCTCGTGCAATGTTGTCGGTGGATATTACCCGGTCGGCGCCCTCGAATGCGCGCGGGGCGTACCGTGCGAACGGACACGCCCCGCGTGACACGCGCCGTTCAGCCCGCGCGCTCGACCGGATGCGGTTCGCGCAGCCGGTTCGCGATCCGCACAGCCTCGTAGTAGCCGGCCGCCGGCGGCCGCTTCAGATAGTGGCCCGCGCCACGCACCGCGCGCAGTTCGCCGTCGGCCCACGCGAGCGCGCCGCGCGTGAGCGTGTGCGTCGCGACGCCCTGCACGGTCATCCCCTCGAACACGTTGAAGTCGACCTGCTGGTGGTGGGTCTTCACCGAGATCGTCTTCGTCGCGGCCGGGTCCCACACGACGAGGTCGGCGTCGGCGCCCACCTGCACGGCGCCCTTGCGCGGATACAGGTTGAAGATCTGCGCGGCGTTCGTCGACGTGATCCGCACGAACTCGTTCGGCGTGATGCGGCCGTGATTCACGCCGTGATGCCACAGCACCGACATGCGATCCTCGACGCCGCCGCAGCCGTTCGGAATCCTCGTGAAATCGTCGCGGCCCATCGCCTTCTGCGACGCGCAGAACACGCAGTGATCGGTCGCCGTCGTATGCAGCTGCCCGGCCTGCAACCCGCGCCACAGCGCCTCGCGATGCTCGGCCGAGCGGAACGGCGGGCTCATCACGTGTGCGGCCGCACGCGTCCAGTCCGGGTCGCGATAAACGGCCTCGTCGATCACCAGGTGGCCCGGCAGCACTTCGCCGAACACGCGCAGCCCTTCGCTGCGCGCGCGCGTGATCGCGTCGACCGCATCCTTCGACGATACGTGCACGATATACACGGGCACGCCGAGCACCTGCGCGATGCGGATCGCGCGGTTCGCGGCCTCGCCTTCGACCTCCGGCGGGCGCGACAGCGGATGCGCCTCCGGCCCCGTCATGCCGCGCGCGAGCAGCGCCTGCTGCAGCCGGAACACGAGCTCGCCGTTCTCCGCGTGCACGGTCGGTAGCGCGCCGAGTTCGAGCGAACGCGAAAAGCTGTTCACGAGGATCTCGTCGTCGGCCATGATCGCGTTCTTGTACGCCATGAAGTGCTTGAAACTCGACACGCCGTGCTCGCGCACGAGCGTGCCCATGTCGCGGTGCACGCTCTCGTCCCACCACGTCACCGCCACGTGGAAGCCGTAGTCGGCCGCCGCCTTCTCGGCCCAGCCGCGCCATTCGCGGAACGCGTCCATCAGCGGCTGCTTCGGGCTCGGGATCACGAAGTCGATGATGCTCGTCGTGCCGCCCGACAGTCCGGCGGCCGTGCCCGAGTAGAAATCGTCGCTCGCGGTCGTGCCCATGAACGGCAGTTCCATGTGCGTATGCGGATCGATGCCGCCCGGCATCACGTACTGATCGTGCGCGTCGACGACGGTCGCGCCGGCCGGCGCATCGATCTTCTCGGCGATCTGCAGGATCGTGCCGCCGTCCTGCGGGTCGGCGCAGAGCACGTCCGCGCGATAGGAGCGGTCCGCATCGACCACGGTGCCGCCGCGAATCAGGATTGCCATTTGGTTACCTCCTCGTTGACTGTCGGGTGCCGCAGCGCTTGGGTCACATGCACTGCGCGCGTCATGCGCTCGCGATCTGCGCGCGCTGTCCGGCGCGCCACTTCATCCAGGTGCCGTACACGCCCGACGCCAGCACGAGGCCGACGAACCACGCGTACGTGTAAAGCGTGTTGAAGAACGCCGGCACGTTCGGGAACGACGCCGGAAATGCCGTGTGCAGGAAGCCGGGCAGGTTCGGCAGCACGCCGACCGCGAGCGCGGCCAGTGCGGCCGGGTTCCAGCCTCGCGCATAGCTGAAGCCGCCGCGCTCGTCGAACAGCGCGCGCGTGTCGAGCTGCGTGCCGCGAATCAGGAAGTAGTCGACCATCAGGATGCCCGCGACGGGCCCGAGCAGCGCCGAATAACCGACGAGCCAGGTGAAGATATAACCGTCCGTCGTCGCGAGGATCTTCCACGGCATCATCACGATCGAGATCGTCGCGGTGATCATCCCGCCCGTGCGGTACGAGATGGCCTTCGGCCACAGGCTCGAGAAGTCGTACGCGGGGCCGACGAGATTCGCGGCGAGGTTGCAGCACATCGTGTCGAGCGTGAGGATCACGAGCGCGATGCCCACGCCGATGCCCGTCATCCGGCTCGTCAGGTCGATCGGGTCCCAGATCGCGTTGCCGTAGATCACGACGGTCGCCGACGTCACGACGACCGACACCACCGACAGCAGCGCCATCGGCAGCGGCAGCCCGATCGACTGTCCGATCATCTGGTCGCGCTGCGAATGCGCGAAGCGCGTGAAATCGGGAATGTTCAGCGCGAGCGTCGCCCAGAAGCCGACCATCGCGGTCAGGCCCGGCCAGAAGGTCGCCCAGAACAGCCCGGCCTTCTTGCCGCCCGCCGCGAACTGCGACGGCGCCGACAGCATCGACCCGAAGCCGCCCGCCTTCGACGTCGCCCACCACACGAGCGCCACGCACATCACGACCTTGATCGGCGCGGACCAGCTCTCGAGCCAGCGAATCGAATCGGTGCCATGCAGGATGAAGTAGATCTGCAGCGCCCAGAACACGAGGAAGCACGCGAGCTGCCCGAACGAGATGCCGACGACCGGCAGCGCCGCGCCGTGCAGCGCGTTGCCGGTCAGGATGTTCAGCAGCGTGTAGATCGCGCTGCCGCCGAGCCAGGTCTGGATGCCGTACCAGCCGCACGCGACGATCGCGCGCAGCAGCGCCGGCAGCTTCGCGCCCTGCGTGCCGAACGACGCGCGCACGAGCACCGCGTACGGAATCCCGTGCTTCGCGCCCGCATGGCCGATCAGCAGCATCGGCACGAGCACGATCAGGTTGCCGAGCAGCACGGTCATCACCGCCTGCCACGGCGACATGCCTTCCTGGATCAGCCCGGCCGCGAGCATGTACGACGCGATGTTCATCACCATCCCGACCCACAGCGCCGCGAAGTGATACCACTTCCACGTGCGCTGCGCCGGCGTCGTCGGCGCGAGGTCGTCGTTGTACAGGCTGCCGCCCGGCGCCGCGGCGCTGTCGGGTTCGGCGGGGTTCGCTGCGGGTTTCATCGATCGCACTCCACGTAAACGTCAGCGCCGGCATCATGCGATGCCGGCTCACGGAAACGAAAAACGGCGGCTCCGGATATCCCGCACCGCCGGACGCAGGTCAGGCCGCCTTCGCGTGCTTCTCGGTCGCCGCCGGGCTCGCCCCCGCATCCGTGCGCGCCGGATTGTTCGGATGCGTGGTCCAGTTCGCGTACTCGCCCGAATCGACGCGCTCCATCGTGATGCATTGCTCGACCGGACACACGTGCATGCAAAGATTGCACCCGACGCACTCCGAATCGATCACTTCGAAGTGCCGCACACCGTCCTTCTCGCGCGTAATAGCTTGGTGCGACGTGTCCTCGCATGCGATATGGCAAAGCCCGCACTGGATGCAGCGGTCCTGGTCGATGCGCGCCTTGATGTCGTACTTCAGGTTCAGGTATTTCCAGTCGGTCACGTTCGGCACCGCGCGGCCGCGTATGTCGTCGAGCGTCGCGTAGCCCTTCTCGTCCATCCAGTTCGACAGCCCGTCGGCGAGATCCGACACGATCCGGAAACCGTAATGCATCGCCGCGGTGCACACCTGCACGCTGCCGGCGCCGAGCACGATGAATTCGGCCGCGTCGCGCCAAGTGGAAATGCCGCCGATTCCGGAGATCGGCAGGTTCGGCGTTTCCGGATCGCGCGCGATCTCGGCGACCATGTTCAGCGCGATCGGCTTGACCGCCGGGCCGCAATAGCCGCCGTGCGTGCCCTTGCCGTCGACGGTCGGCATCGGCGCCATCTGGTCGAGATCGACCGCGACGATCGAGTTGATCGTGTTGATCAGCGACACGCCGTCCGCGCCGCCCTTGTATGCGGCGCGCGACCCCATCCGGATGTCGCTGATGTTCGGCGTGAGCTTCACGAGGCACGGCAGCTTCGTGCCCTCCTTGACCCAGCGCGTGACCATCTCGACGTATTCGGGCACCTGCCCGACGGCCGCGCCCATCCCGCGCTCGCTCATCCCGTGCGGGCAGCCGAAGTTCAGTTCGACCGCGTCGGCGCCCGTATCCTCGACGAGCGGCAGGATCCATTTCCAGTCGCGCTCGTTGCACGGCACCATCAGCGACACGATCAGCGCGCGGTCCGGCCAGTCGCGCTTGACCTGCGCGATCTCTCGCAGGTTCACGTCGAGCGGACGGTCGGTGATCAGCTCGATGTTGTTCAGCCCCGCGATGCGCTGGCCGTTCCACTGCACGGCGCCGTAGCGCGAACTGACGTTGACGACGTGCGGATCGAGCCCGAGTGTCTTCCACACGACACCGCCCCAGCCCGCCTCGAACGCGCGGTTCACGTTGTAGGCCTTGTCGGTCGGTGGTGCGGACGCGAGCCAGAAGGGGTTCGGCGAAGTGATGCCCGCGATGGTGCAGCGAAGGTCGGCCATGTTCGGCTCCGTGAGAGTGGGGTCGCTATCGTGGATGCGTGGATGCGTGCGCGGGCGCTTATGCGGCCTTCGCGTCGCGCTGCGCGAGCGCCGCGTCGATCGACGCGGCCGCGCGCTTGCCGTCCTGCACGGCCTGCACCGTGAGGTCGATGCCGTCCGTCGCCGCGCAATCGCCGCCGGCCCACACGTCGGGCAATGCCGTGCGCCCGTCAGCGTCCACCGCGATGCGCGTGCCGTCCGCCGTCAGCAACGCGGCCGCGCCACCGTCCGGCACCAGCGTCTGGCCGATCGCCTTCAGCACCATGTCCGCGTCGACGGTGAAGCGCTCGCCCGACGCCGCGTCGAACTCGACACCCGTCACCTGCCCGTTCGCGCCCGCGATGCGCACCGGCTTCGCGTGCGTGACGAGCGTGACGCCGCTCTTCTGCGCGAACTCGCGCTCGGCCCACGTCGCGCTCATCGCATCCACACCGCGCCGGTAAACCATCGTCACGCGCTCGGCGCCGAGCTTGCGGCTCTGCACGGCCGCATCGATGGCCGTATTGCCGCCGCCGATCACGACCACGCGCCGCCCGACCGGCACGTTCTCCAGCCCGTCGGCCTGCCGCACCTGCTCGATGAAGTCGACCGCGTTCATCACGCCGGCCAGTTGCTCGCCGTCGATCGCGAGCGCGCGCACGCCGCCGAGGCCCATCGCGAGAAACACCGCGTCGTGCCGCTCGCGCAGCGTGTCGAGCGTCATGTCGCGTCCGAGCGCAACACCCGTCTTCAGCGTGATGCCGCCGACCGACAGCAGCCATTCGACTTCACGCTGCGCGAAATCGTCGACCGTCTTGTACGCGGCGATCCCGTATTCGTTGAGACCGCCGGCCTTCGGACGCGCGTCGAACAGCGTCACGCGGTGCCCGGCGACCGCGAGCCGGTGCGCGCACGCGAGCCCGGCCGGCCCCGCGCCGACCACCGCGACATGGCGGCCCGTATCGGGCGCACGCGTGAAGCGCACCGCGCCGGTTGCCATCGCCCAGTCGGTCGCGTGACGCTGCAGCGCGCCGATCGCGACCGGCTGCGCATCCTGATGGTTGCGCACGCATGCGCCTTCGCACAGGATCTCGGTCGGACATACACGCGCGCACATCCCGCCGAGCGGATTCGCGGACAGGATGTCGGTCGCCGCGCCTTTCAGGTTGCCGTTGCCGATCTTGCGGATGAAGCTCGGAATGTCGATCTGCGTCGGGCACGCCTGCACGCACGGCGCGTCGTAGCAGTAGTGGCAGCGGCTGGCGGCAGCCGCCGCGGCAGTCGGATCGAGCAGCGGCGCGATATCGGCGAATTCGCACGAGAGTTGCGTGGACGACAGGCGATGCGCGGCGATATCGCCGGTTGGCTTGGTGGTCATACGCGTTCCTTCGACTGGGTGGAGACAAAGCCGTCCCCGCCGGCTGCGAATGCACAGTCGGGGCGGTCATGCTTGGGAATGCTACGGTCAGGCGATACGCAGCCTGCCGGCTGCTACGGTCGATTCGTCATGAAGCCGGCTCGCATGCGCGCGACAGCATCGCGTGCAGCAGCACGTTCGCGCCGGCCTCGATCCACGCGGGCGTCGCGTCCTCGATCTCGTTGTGGCTGATGCCGTCGACACAGGGCACGAACACCATCGACGTCGGCGCGACCTGCGCCAGATAGCATGCGTCGTGCCCCGCGCCCGACACGATGTCGCGGTGCGAGTAGCCGAAGCGATCGGCCGCGCCGCGCACGGCCTCCACGCACGCCGCATCGAACGCGACGGGCTTGTAGTAGAAAATCTGCTCGAGTTCCGTTTCGAGCCCGATACCGGCCGCGATACGCGCGACGCCATCGCGCAGCGCAGCGTCCATCTTCGCGAGCACGGCGTCGTCCGGATGACGGAAATCGACGGTGAAGAACACGCGGCCGGGAATCACGTTGCGCGAGTTCGGGTGGACCTGCATCATGCCGACCGTCGCGCAGCCGAACGGCGCATGATCGAGGCCGATCCGGTTGACGAGATCGACCACGCGCGCCGCGCCGAGCAGCGCGTCGCGACGGCGCGGCATCGGCGTCGGCCCCGCATGCGCCTCCTGGCCGGTGAACGTGATCTCGTACCAGCGCTGCCCCTGCGCATCGGTCACGACGCCGATCGTCTTGCACTCCGCTTCGAGAATCGGCCCCTGCTCGATATGCAGTTCGAACGCCGCGTGCAGCTTGCGCCCGCCGCACGGCACGTCGCCCGCGTAGCCGATGCGCGCCAGCTCGTCGCCGATCGTCTTGCCATCGACGTCCTTGCGCGACAGCCCGTATTCGAGCGGGAACACGCCCGCAAACACGCCGGACGCGACCATCGCGGGCGCGAAGCGCGAGCCCTCTTCGTTGGTCCAGATCACGACCTCGACCGGATGCTCGGTCTCGACGCCGTGATCGTTGAGACTGCGAATCACCTCGAGTCCGCCTAGCACGCCATAGATGCCGTCGAAGCGGCCGCCCGTCGGCTGCGAATCCGCGTGCGAGCCCGTGACGACCGGCGCCGCGTCGGCCACGCGGCCCGCGCGGCGCATGAACACGTTGCCCATCGTATCGACCGTCACCGTGCAGCCGGCGGCCTTCGCCCAGCCGACGATCAGGTCGCGCCCGGCCTTGTCGAGATCGGTCAGCGCGAGGCGGCACACGCCGCCTTTCGGCGTCGCGCCGATCTTCGCGACTTCCATCAGGCTGTCCCACAACCGCTTGCCGTCGACCTTGATCGACGGGTCGAAGACCGGCCGCTTCACTGCTTCCGATACCGCGCTCATTCGCATCGCTCCTGTGGGGTAGGTGATGTCGTCGGACCGGTCTTTGCCGGTGCGTGTAATACCTGTTTCGGGGCATACCCGCCCATGCGCGGTGCATGTCCCGGTCGTGCGCGAAGTTCGTCCGACGAATCGCCGGCACTGCCTTCCGCCGCTCACCGAATCCTGTCCGATTGGACAGGTTTTAGACGATCAAAATGACCAAGGCAATGTCTTTCTTGCGTGGATCGATAGAGCGAGAAACGTGCCATCGCAACGCAGCATCGCTGCGGATGCACAGTTTCCGCATGCGTGCGTTCGACGCGGATCAGCGGCTAGAATGAAGCCCAACGCGGCATGCCCGCCGCGCGAGGGTAACGATGAAACATGACGAGGCGGCAGCCGAAGCGACCGACAGCGACGAAACGTCCGCGCCTTTGCGGCGACGCAAGGCACACATCCGCGAGTCCAACGAAGCGCATCTGCTCGCCTGTGCGGAAGCAGTGTTCGCGGAGCGCGGGCTCGACGGCGCGAGCACCGCGATGATCGCGGAACGCGCCGGCCTGCCGAAGGCGAACGTGCATTACTACTTCCCGACGAAGCTCGCGCTGTACCGCCGCGTGCTCGACGACCTGTTCGAGGACTGGCATCGCGCGGCCGGCTCGTTCGAAGCAAGCGACGATCCGGTGGAAGCGATCGGCGGCTACGTGCGCGCGAAGATGGCGCTGTCGCGGCGGCGCCCGCTCGGCTCGAAGGTCTGGGCCAACGAGATCATCCATGGCGCGGAGCACATGCAGGACATCCTGTCGCAACGCGTGAAGCCGTGGTTCGACACGCGCGTGAAGGTGATCGACGGCTGGATCGCGCGCGGGCTGCTCGCGCCGATCGACGCGCATGCGCTGATGTACCTGATCTGGGCGACCACGCAGCACTATGCGGATTTCGATGCGCAGATCCGCGCGCTGAGCGGCAAGCGCACGTTCACGCGGAAGGCGTTCGACGAGAAGACCGAACAGGTCGTGCAGCTCGTGATTCGCGCGTGCGGCGCGGTGTCGCCGGATGCGAAGCGATAGCCATGAAAACTTCGGTGAGCACCGCGCGGCTGCCTGGCCCATCGCCCCGCCGACACCCGATCGGCTTCAGAACGGAACCAACTCCAGGAAGTGGCTACTAGACCAAACGGATTCGTTGTTGACGACATCGATCGAGGCGCGGGGAATCACGGGATCCAGTTCCAGTTGCAAGGCCAATCGGCTGCCCGTCGCCGGCACGCCCTGCTCCAACACGACGACGCCCTTGCTCGGATGCAAGCTGGCTTTGCCGGCCTGCTCCGACGGTTGCTGGCCGGCATGTTCCACACTGCCCAACGCAACGGACCTGCCATCCAGATTCGCGTCGCCGGCGACCACGGAAAGAACGCCCTGCGGACCGAACCGGAACGCGCTCTCATCCCGCGCATCGCCGCGCAGGAAAATCGCCATGCGCACCGGGTCCTTGCAAACGACACTCACGGAAACCAGGCGTTTTCCCAACGAGTGCCCCTGAGCCGATGCGGGCTGGCCCAGAATGGTCTGCCGGTACTGAGCACCGTAGTCCAGTTGCGCATGTCCTGCATGCACCTGACAATTGTCCGCCGCCGTCGCAACGCTGCTCAGGCTCAGGCCCGCGCACATTGCCCACGCGCACCGGCGGACAAACTTCGGTTGTCGCAACATAATCGTCTCTTAACGCTAGAAGTCTCATTGGAATGTGCAACGCGCATCGGCGCTTTCGAACAGGGTGCCGGGACGGGCCCGCTCGGGCAGCACATACTTCAACAGGCACTGCCTGTCGTCCGGCAAAGCCACCGTCAACGCATCGTTCCCGGCACCGTTATTGAGAAACACCTGCCCCTGCTCGAGCACCGTGCCGACATACTGTTGGCGGGCATCCAGCACATAGGCGCCCGAGGGCAGCGGATTGCCCTCGGAGTCGCGTGCATTGAGCAGCACCCGACGCACGCGATTGAGCTCGAAGTCGATTCGGTTCACAGACCCGCGCCCGGGGTCGACCTGGTGGAAGCCGTTGCCGATGTCGATATTGCGTGGCAAGGTGCTGGTCATCACCTCCACACGATTGCTGCTGTACGCGGAGAGACGCGGCACCACCGCACGCCCCCAGAAGTCGGTCCATACCGGCCCTTGCGGCGTGTTGATTTTCACGTTCGAAACGCCCGATGCCGACACGATGCCGAACGTGTCCTGCACCGGATAGGGCGAAAGCGTCACCCCGTTTGCGTGCAGCACCACGCCGCCCGAGGCGCCGCCGTAATACGAGCGGGCGCGCTTGCCGGTATCGGAGAACCCCAGGTTGACTTGAGCGATGCGCGACGTCGCGGCTGCTTGACCCGACACGGCGTTGCTCCGGTCGCGCATGTTGCGCTCGGCGTTCAGCGAGTAATTCAGGCGATCGCCGACCCGCTCGTTGTAGTTGGCACCGAATCGCGTATAGCCGCTCGTGTTGCTTGCATAGGTGCGCACGCTGCGCTTGCCGAACGGGATGCTCAGCGACACGTAATAGGTGTTGTCGGGTCTGTCGTAGGCTCTGCTGCCGTAATGGCGGCCCTCCCGGCGGTGGCTGAGATCGCGCTCCACGTTCAGCGACACGGTGCCGAAGGCAAAGCTCTTTCCCCAGGAAAAGTTCAGCCGCTGGGTACGCTCCCCGTTCTGCTGGTTGGAGAATGCGTAGCCGAACGTCAAGCCGCCCAGCCTGGAATCGGACCAGGCCAGGGCGGCGGTATGCCGGCTCCGGTAACGCGACGCAGCGAACCCGGGCTGGCCGACATCCACGGCGAAGTCGTCGAGCGTGCGATAGCCGTTGCTCTGGTACGCACTGCTGAAACTCATGGTCAGGTTCTCGTGCAGGCCCCCGAAAATACCCGAGACCTCGATCTGCGCGCCCGACTTGCCGGCCTCCAGCGACGCGCGCTGCTGCAGCTTGACGCTGCTCGACCGCGACACGCGCATATCCACGCCCCAACTGGCAGCCTGGTATCCGGGAGCGAACAGCGCGGCAACGCCGACGTTGCCGCGCTTGCCCAGCGTCCAGTTGCCGCTCGCGCTCGCCACCCACGGGTTACGGGCCTTGTTGCCGTCGAGATTGCGACTCTTGCCGAACGCGAAAGCATAGCCCGGCCGCTGCCCGAGCGTCCCCGCGCTGATCGAAGCGGCGGGCACGATAAAGCTGCGCCGCGCGCCGTCGGATTCGATGACGGTCACCTCGAGGTCGCTGCTGTTGTTGAGTAGCGGCAGGTCGGTGAGCGCGAAAGGGCCGACCGGCACGACGGTGGTATAGATCAACCCGCCCGCTTGGCGCACCTCGACGCGCGCCTGCGATTGCGCCACGCCCTCGACCATGACGACGTTGCGCTCCTGCTTGCTCAGCGCCGCATCGGGAAACACCTGGATGCCGGTCAGCGGCGCGCCGGTCAGGACCGAGTTGGCGATGTTGATCTGTCCGCCCTGCACCGTCGCGCCCCATCGCAGCCAGGTTCGCTGGCCGTAGGCGTAGAGGTGTCGGCTTTGAAACCCTGAGTGATCCTGACTTTGTGAGTAGGCGCGGCTGCGCAGGATCCAGTCGCCGGCGTTCACGCCGAGTTCGGAATTGAGCGACAGGAAGTTCGAGCCCGGCATGCCGCTCGCCTCGCTACGCATGGCCATCAGCTCGTAGTTGAGCAGTGCCGCGTTGCCGCCCCGGCTGTAGCCGGAGAAGTCCGCCACCGCCCGACGCAACGCCGTGGTCGGCACGACCAGACGCACTTCTTCCCGCCCCGGCTTGAGCGTCACGTCCGTGCCGGGGAAAGCCCGCGCGAAGTCGTAGCAGGTGCCGGCCTCGGAATCGCCATCCACCGCGTACTTAGCGTCGGGCACCACTAGGCCGGCCGCCTCCAAAAAGGCCCGATCGATGCACACCGCGCCGTCCTCGTCGAAGCGCGTATTGATCCGCCCCCGCCGAATGTCGTTGACGTAGACAACAACGCGGCTGCGGCCAGGCCGATAACGCGGCGCGGAGCGAAAATAGTCGGCGATCTGCGGATCGAGCCCGCGCTGCTGCAGGATGCTCGTGTCAAAGGCGGCATCGGCGGCGGCCGAATCGACTGCGGTTTGTGCAGCCGTTGTTTGCGCGGCGGGTTCCGCGTCAGGCGCCGCGACCGCCTGCGCGTGCGCACGTGGCGGATAGGCGCCAGCCAACAGCATCAACAGCGACGCGGCCGTCCCGTTGCGATACACCTTCGATTCACGTTGGCGCCGCACTCGGCGCGTGGCACGGTCGAGCCGCATTACGGTTGCGTCGCGGCGTTGACGAGCGGGGCGTCGTAGGAGTCGACCTCGTAGCCGTAGATCGTCGCGGGCGACAGTTTGACCCCGGTTGCCCGCGCACCCGCCCCCTTCGGCAACGAGACTTCCACGGTGCTTTCGGGCAGCACATAGGTCTTTCCCAGATCCACGGCGGTCTTGTCCGGCAGGAGTTGCACGCCTTGCCCCAGACGCACCACATACGGGCTGTCATTGCGCACGCGTAGCTTGCCGTCCGCCACCGACCACTGCAGCAGCGTCCAGGGCGAGGTGTGCTTCGCGAGCTTGGCGGGATGCACGATCAATGGCAGGTTCTGGCGGATCGTCATGCTGATGCGCGCCTTGCCGTCCGGGCCTTTGGGCGGAATGCCCTCGAAAGTCACCCGCTTGAGCCGCTGCACCTGAAGCGGCGCCGGGCTCTGCAGCAGAAAGCGCACCAGCTGGGTGTCTTGGCCTTCCACCCGGCTCACCGGCGGCACCGCCACGACCAGCAATTCCTGGTCTTCCGGCGTGTTCTGGATGGACGTGTGCAGCAGTAGCGGAATCGGCTCCGTGTTCTTCACGTTCATGGTGGCTTCGCCGTCCGCTTCGTTCACGATCACCACGGAAGATTCGGGCTGGACGCCCGAGGCCGGCGCAACGGTCGGCATGCTCAGGCATATCGGTAGCCCCGCCGTCAGAATGGCCTTCGTCAATGCGTGCCGGCACGACGAAAAAGACTGGAGACGGGAAACAGGCCATGACGGGAAATTCGGGGCGCAGCTAAACATGATTAGGAATCCAACTTAAATGGATTTAAAGGGAAGGAAAGACCGTTACACCCGGAGGGCGAGGAAATTCAAGGGGGCAGCGGGATCGATCTCTGCATTGGCCCGGCGGCCGAGGCCGGGCGGGATATTTGTGACGCGTGGGCGTTTTACAGGTAGCGCAGTTCCAGCGTGGCGGAGCCGTCGATCTCGAGTTCGTTGGTGAACGCGATGCCGCCTCTGAATGCGAACTGGAACTTCAACTTGCCCTTCAGTGTCTTGAATGCCACCGGCTCCGTCTGCCCCTGCACGCCCCACGACATGGTATCGCCGGGAGCCATGACGCCGTATTCATCCTTCCAGTTATTGTCGCCTTTACGCCGCCAAATCGAGTTGACACTCCTCCCGTCGACGAGACTAACGGGCGCGTGAATGAAGTAGTAGCCGACGATCTCAGGATTGCCCAGACCGAAGCGCGTCTCGATCGTTCCGGGCGGAAGCGTACCAGCGCGATTGTCGATCACGTCGACCCCGACCTTGGTCGGATGTTGGCAGTTAATCGTCCACGGCATATAGGCATACATGGAAGCCCACTCAAGCCATGTCTCAGGAATATCTTTGCGCGACAGATTTCCCAAGTCGACAACCCCGCCGTTGTCCAGCGCTATGCCGCAAGCGCCGCCTGATCGGATATGACCGTTGACGCTGAGCTCGGCCGCCGACGTCATACCCGCGCTCGACAACGCGCAGGCCAGCACGGAAAGTACACACCACTGCTTCAAACCCATCTGAATATCTCTCATTCAAAACGGCATGGACAAACGGATATCGCGACAGCGCGCATGCCGGCTGATGCTCAGCTCAAATATCGTGAAGCCCCGAACCGGATATCGGCCTATCGGAATTCCCTTCAAATCGTAACGGTGCGCTTAGCGTCGGCGATCCGAATCACTACACCCCTACGTGCCCGTCTCGAAAGCGCGATCAGCCGACGCTCGGCTTCACGCGCCCTCTCGCGCCTGACGCGCTGACAGTCGCCGTGCTGCTACCAGGCAACAGCCTGGCGAACAGCAGCAACATGGTTCGATTTCTTATTAAGGACTCTTAAAATATTGGAATCCAACGACACGCGTGCGCTATAGGTACTCGAGTTCAACGGTCGCGGAACCGTCCATCTTGTTCTCGTCGGTGAGCGCGATGTCGTACCAGGCGATAATTGGGAGGACTGTCAGCTTGGCCGTGACGGTGTTGTATGCCCGAGGCACACTGCTGCCCAGGTACGCAAACGAATGGCGCCGGATGCCGTTCAAGCCGTTGGTCATAATAGTCGTCCAGCCGTTGCTGCCAGCCCACTCGTTGGAGCCAGGGGAAGCGGTCAGGATGTCCGCCACATAGCCGTCGCCCTTGGCATTTGTCAGCGTCAGCCAGTAGTAACCTGACACGTCCTTGCCCAGGCTGAACTCTGTGTCAGCGCGGAACGGGTGATTGTCCGAGCTATTGTCCCGCACACTCAACGCAACCTTGGTGGCCTTATTACACGAGACGAGCAAGGTCTGCGTCTTGGCGTCAAGTGCCGTCTTATCATCCTGGCCGACCTTGTCCGACACTATGGTGCCGTAATCATAGACGCCGCCGCCGCTGATCGTGAGTTGGCACGCATTAGGCACGATTCTGCCAGCGACCTTGATCTCCGCAGTTTGTGCCTGCGCATGACCGGCAGCAACCAACGCACCGGCAAGCAGTCCCAATCCTGCCAGTTTTTTCTTCATCGCCTTGCTCCAATAACAAATGAACCGAAAAAATGATGGCCAGCATCAAGCGACCGGTGCCAGAAAAGCCATTGCGCCACCACGTCGGTAAGTTTGCCGACCCTGTGCCTGTTCAGACTATTCGGAAGATTCTGTTTTTCGTCGAGAAATATCTGACTGGCCACTCAGCCCATTTCGCCGTCAATCCGAATTCGATCCGGAAATCAATTCCTGCTCAATCTCCACAATTTGAATAATTTTGTACTGCGAATTTATTGAAACGATGAGTGTCTCTCTGGCAGCACACACGCCGGCGGATGCTCAACTCCAATGTTGTGAAGCCTCGAACCGGGATGTTCGTCTATCGGAATGCTCCTCAAATCGTGACCGTGCGTATCGCGTCGGTCATCCCATTCACCACACCCCTACTTGCCCGGCTCGAAAGCGCGATCAACCGACGCTCGGCCTCACGCGCCCTTTTTCGCCCAGCACCTTGACAACCACCACGTCACCGCCAAGCAGCCCGGTGAATAGCAACAACACGACCCGACTTCTCATCGCTGACTCTTTGAAATCGGAGGAATCCAACGACACACGTGCGCTACAGGTACACAAGTTCCAAGGTCGCGGAGCCGTCGATTTCGAACTCATCGGTGAACGCGGTGTCGTACCACCTGAGACCGACCGAAATTCGCAGCGTTTCCGTCAGTGTCTTGAACGCCATCGGGTAAGGATACGGCACCCCACTCTCGGCCCACGAAGTGGTCCATTCGGAGTCCCAGAT
>NZ_WHNU01000022.1:0-130439 GCF_009362305.1 Burkholderia sp. BE17 | reverse complement strand
TTGCCTGATGACCATAGCGAGTCGGTCCCACCCCTTCCCATCCCGAACAGGACCGTGAAACGACTCTACGCCGATGATAGTGCGGATTCCCGTGTGAAAGTAGGTAATCGTCAGGCTCCCTAAGCCAGAAACCCCCGCCCGAAAGGCGGGGGTTTTTGCATTGGCGCGGACAAAATGCAGGCCGCCTAAGCCCGTGGCAGCGTGACCGGAGCCGGAGCACCGAAGGTGTCGATTTGGGCCGTGAAGCCCATCCGCGCGATTGACCAAGACACGCGCTCAGGCCCAACGAGGTCAGCCACACGATGGCAGCTCGAGCTGCCGTGACAACATCGCCCCATCTTCTACTGCTCGCCACGATGGCGATCAATCTGGCCACCTGGCCGATCAAACGCTGGGAAACGTCTTCGCGGCGACGTCCTTCACGGACGGTCTGTCGCCGGGTGCGTCTGGAATAGTGTCGTATTGACATCCTACGATCAGTCATCCTGTCGGGATCACCAGCTAATTGAGTGCTTTTTCGATCAAAATCGCAATCATCATCCGGCGATTTCGGGCGCGCTCATGCTTCGCCGGCCGTCATATCGATCGCACCGACGGTCGACATGAAATTTCATCCTGCGTCGCTGATCGACTTGCCCCGTCCGCGTGAGCAAAGCCCAGTCCGTCGCATGCGCGATTTTCTGGGGTGTTCTCGTGGAGGGGCTTGAATAACCGGCGCTGCGTAAAGCTCCGCGGTTGGATAGCGTCAAGACTGGCGGCATCGCGTCGCTATCGGATTCGATTCAGCGACCAAGTTCACTGATCTTTCTACAAAAGTCACCTCGTTGGAAGCGAGATGGCATGTGACCGGTTGGCGAAAAGTCGGGCTGCAGCATCCACTGTGACACCTGCGAGCTCGTGAGCTGGCGGCCCTCAGAAGTCCGCGCTGTTGCTTTTGACCAGCACGGGCTGACCGTCTCGCAACACGTAGATCTCGTTGATGAGCGAATAGGCGGTACCACTGAAGCGGTAGCGACCTTCGTCCATCAACGCGAAGTACGTGTCGTCGGCGTCGATGGCGGTCGACCGCACCGTGCATACGGTGCTCGGATCGCTGAGTGCAGAGCGCTCGGTCGGCAGGAAACCTGCGGATGGTGCGTCGGCCTCGATCTCGAATCGGCGCGAGCATCGCCGGGCAGCGAGTGACGTACGTCGCTGGCTACGCTTTACACGCGAGTTTTCCTGCATTCTCGGACGTACGAGGCGCGACAAAAGTTCTCGCGCCGAGACCTGCGCAGAGATCCGTTTTCAGTTTGACGAGGCGGGCACCGCACGGACAGGCGGGATGCCGTCCGTGCGCCGCGGATTGCTGCGATAGGTGACCGGATGCTGATGTTGGCCTGTTTGCACGACGGGTCGACGCAATGGGAGCCGCTGCGCTGAACATTCGCTGCAATCGCGGCGCCGAGGTTGCGAGGTGATCCGGTGCGTGGGTGTATATCGTTGCCGAGGGCTGCTGCACGTCGAGACAGGCAGTGCTGCCGGACCCACCCTGTAGCGCGTCATTGTCGGCACCGGCTGCGACGAGGTACACCGATGCATCGTCAAGCAGCCACGCGTACGAAGTTGCATCGTGGCTCATGGCTCATGGCTCATGGCTCATGGCTCGTGGCTCGTGGCTCGTGGAGCGTGCGGGCGATGCCGCGATGCCGGCGACGACTGTCGAGCCAAGGCGGTCAGCGTCGAGGACTGGCTTCAGCGGGTCATAGGGCAGCAAGTCCGGTGGCTGTCTTCGCGCGTACGGGAGCGTGGATATCAGCCAGCGCCTGTTGCCGCGATCGTGCTTCGAGCGACACCGGGCATCTGCCGGGCCGGCGGCATGTGCGCTCAAAGCCACGAGGGCCGTCACAAGAGCGTGCATGCGCATGAGGTTCGTGCTGGGAACGGGCAGGCGACTCGGGACGGCATCGTGCCTTCCGGCGAAATCGGCTAAGGGAGGCGAGGGGAGGCGAGGGGAGGCGAGGGGCGGCGATTCCGCGCCGGAAATCCGGGCCAGGTGTCAGATGCAACTTCCGGGAAACGCGCAAAAGCCCTGTTGCGTGTACCGTCCGCAGGTCGCGACCACGCAACCCGCGGTGCCGGGATGCGAAGTTCCTGTTTCGTGGCGATAGCGGGGCTGAAAGACCTCACCAACACCGGGCGCGGGATCGTCGAAGCTGCCCGGCACGAAATTTGCGGAAATTTTGCGTCTAGCCGCTTGGCATTGTGCTCGAGAGGTCGTATGATGGCGGTCTTTCGTTTTTAGCGCAGATGCAGATCAGCGTTGGAAGCGGAGTCTGACGAAGATGTGGCGCCGATCGGCAATATCTTGTGCTTGCCTTAGCCGGGCAAGGGCGGAGGATCGGTGGTAGGGCAAGGGTCGGGAAGAGAGTGAAAATAATCTTCCGGATGTGCTTGACAGGAGTGCGATGCACCCCCATAATCGTCAGTTCTCTACGGAGGGGTGCCCGAGTGGCTAAAGGGGGCAGACTGTAAATCTGTTGGCTTACGCCTACGTTGGTTCGAATCCAACCTCCTCCACCAAGAACATCAGCTGAAAGAGCGGTAGGGAATCGTTAGTAGCCCGTGCGGGTGTAGCTCAATGGTAGAGCAGAAGCCTTCCAAGCTTACGACGAGGGTTCGATTCCCTTCACCCGCTCCAGACCGTGAAGTTGAAGCGTAAAAGCGCCCATGTGGCTCAGTGGTAGAGCACTCCCTTGGTAAGGGAGAGGTCGGCAGTTCGATCCTGCCCATGGGCACCAGCAGTAAAAGTCAGTGTCTGTTTGCGCGCGGCGCAACCTATGAAATTCCTTTTGGGAGTCGAAAATGGCCAAGGGTAAATTCGAGCGGACCAAGCCGCACGTGAACGTTGGTACGATTGGTCACGTTGACCACGGCAAGACGACGCTGACGGCAGCGATCACGACGGTTCTGACGAAGAAGTTCGGCGGCGAAGCGAAGGCATACGACCAGATCGACGCGGCACCGGAAGAAAAGGCGCGCGGCATCACGATCAACACGGCACACGTCGAGTACGAAACGGCTAACCGCCACTACGCACACGTCGACTGCCCGGGCCACGCTGACTATGTGAAGAACATGATCACGGGTGCGGCACAGATGGACGGCGCGATCCTGGTTTGCTCGGCAGCAGACGGCCCGATGCCGCAAACGCGTGAGCACATCCTGCTGGCGCGTCAGGTTGGCGTTCCGTACATCATCGTGTTCCTGAACAAGTGCGACATGGTGGACGACGCTGAACTGCTCGAGCTGGTCGAGATGGAAGTTCGCGAACTCCTGTCGAAGTACGACTTCCCGGGCGACGACACGCCGATCGTGAAGGGTTCGGCGAAGCTGGCGCTGGAAGGCGACACGGGCGAACTGGGCGAAGTGGCGATCATGAGCCTGGCGGACGCGCTGGACACGTACATCCCGACGCCGGAGCGTGCAGTTGACGGCGCGTTCCTGATGCCGGTGGAAGACGTGTTCTCGATCTCGGGCCGTGGTACGGTGGTGACGGGTCGTGTCGAGCGCGGCATCGTGAAGGTCGGCGAAGAAATCGAAATCGTGGGTATCAAGCCGACGGTGAAGACGACCTGCACGGGCGTTGAAATGTTCCGCAAGCTGCTGGACCAAGGTCAGGCAGGCGACAACGTTGGTATCCTGCTGCGCGGCACGAAGCGTGAAGACGTGGAGCGTGGCCAGGTTCTGGCGAAGCCGGGTTCGATCACGCCGCACACGCACTTCACGGCTGAAGTGTACGTGCTGAGCAAGGACGAAGGCGGCCGTCACACGCCGTTCTTCAACAACTACCGTCCGCAGTTCTACTTCCGTACGACGGACGTGACGGGCTCGATCGAGCTGCCGAAGGACAAGGAAATGGTGATGCCGGGCGACAACGTGTCGATCACGGTGAAGCTGATCGCTCCGATCGCGATGGAAGAAGGTCTGCGCTTCGCAATCCGCGAAGGCGGCCGTACCGTCGGCGCCGGCGTCGTCGCCAAGATCATCGAGTAAGCCAGTTATTCGTTGATCGACAGTTTTGGGGCTGGCAGCAGCCGGCCCCAACATGGTTTAGGGGTATAGCTCAACTGGCAGAGCGTCGGTCTCCAAAACCGAAGGTTGGGGGTTCGATTCCCTCTGCCCCTGCCAAAAAATAGCCACGTGTTCTACGTGGCATTTGTTTTAAGGTGTTATGGCGAATCCATCCGTCGAAACTGTAAATACCTCCGGCGATAAGCTGATGCTGGCCCTGGGCGTATTGCTGGTGTTGGCCGGATTCGTGGGCTTCTTCTGGCTAGTCAATCAGCAGTGGTATGTCCGCGGTGCCGCGTTGGCGGTAGGTATCATCGCAGGCGTGGCCGTCGGGCTGATGTCCGCACCTGGCAAGAGCCTCATCGCATTTGCCAAGGATTCGTACAAGGAAGTCCGGAAGGTCGTTTGGCCCACCCGCAAGGAAGCAACGCAAACAACACTCGTCGTGTTCGGTTTCGTGCTCGTGATGGCGATTTTCCTCTGGTTGAGTGACAAATCGATCGAGTGGGTAATTTTCTCGGCGATTCTGGGTTGGAAATGATATGAGCGATACTCCGGCATCCCCGAGCGGAAAACGTTGGTACGTCGTGCACGCCTACTCCGGTATGGAGAAGAGCGTGCAACGTGCGCTTCAGGAGCGCATCGAACGTGCTGGCATGCAGGACAAATTCGGTCAGATCCTGGTTCCGACCGAAGAAGTGGTCGAAGTCAAAGGTGGCCACAAGGCTGTGACCGAGCGTCGTTTCTTCCCCGGCTACGTGCTGGTGGAAATGGAAATGACGGACGAAACGTGGCACCTCGTGAAGAATACCGCGAAGGTCACCGGCTTCGTCGGCGGTGCGCGTAACCGCCCGACCCCGATTTCCCCGAAGGAAGTCGAGAAGATCATGTCGCAGATGCAGGAAGGCGTCGAAAAGCCGCGCCCGAAGACCCTGTTCGAAGTTGGCGAGATGGTGCGTGTCAAGGAAGGCCCGTTCACGGACTTCAACGGCACCGTCGAAGAAGTCAACTACGAAAAATCGCGCGTGCGCGTGTCGGTCACCATCTTTGGCCGCTCCACCCCGGTCGAACTCGAGTTCGGCCAGGTCGAAAAAGTTTGATCCCGATTCGGTGGGCTGCCTCGGCTGCCCACCTTCGCGCTTACGGTCCGCGTCATGGCCGTTGAGGAGCGTCAGTAGCCAGCGGCGAAAGCGCGTTATCACTCACCGAACGCCGCTTGGCGTTCCAACGAGGTTTACAAATGGCAAAGAAGATTGTCGGCTTTATCAAGCTGCAGATCCCTGCAGGTAAAGCCAACCCGTCGCCGCCGGTCGGTCCGGCACTGGGCCAGCGCGGCCTGAACATCATGGAGTTCTGCAAGGCGTTCAACGCGCAGACTCAAGGCATGGAGCCGGGTCTGCCGGTGCCGGTGGTCATCACGGCATTCGCTGACAAGAGCTTCACGTTCGTGATGAAGACGCCGCCGGCGACCGTCCTGATCAAGAAGGCGGCGAAGGTGGACAAGGGCTCGAGCAAGCCGCACACCGACAAGGTCGGTTCGATCACGCGCGCTCAAGCCGAAGAAATCGCGAAGACCAAGATGCCGGACCTTACGGCAGCTGATCTGGATGCAGCCGTTCGCACCATCGCTGGTAGCGCACGCTCGATGGGCATCACCGTGGAGGGTGTGTAAATGGCTAAGATCTCCAAGCGCCGTCAGGCATTTGCCGCCAAGGTTGATCGTCAGAAGCTGTACGCGATCGAAGACGCACTGAGCCTCGTGAAGGAATGCGCGAGCGCGAAGTTCGACGAATCGATCGACGTCGCAGTCCAGCTCGGCATCGATGCAAAGAAGTCGGACCAGGTCGTTCGTGGTTCGGTCGTTCTGCCGGCCGGTACGGGCAAGTCGGTTCGCGTTGCCGTGTTCGCGCAAGGCGAGAAGGCCGAGCAGGCTCGTGCAGCAGGCGCGGAAATCGTCGGTATGGAAGATCTGGCTGAGCAGATCAAGGCTGGCCAGATGGACTTCGACATCGTGATCGCTTCGCCGGACACGATGCGTATCGTCGGTACGCTCGGCCAGATCCTCGGCCCGCGCGGCCTGATGCCGAACCCGAAGGTCGGTACGGTCACGCCGGACGTCGCAACTGCCGTCAAGAACGCGAAGGCTGGTCAGGTGCAATTCCGTGTCGACAAGGCCGGTATCATCCACGCGACCATCGGCCGTGCATCGTTCGAGCCGACCGCGCTGCGTTCGAACCTGTCGGCGCTGATCGAAGCGCTGCAGAAGGCAAAGCCGGCAACGAGCAAGGGCGTGTACCTGCGCAAGATCGCACTGTCGAGCACGATGGGCGTCGGCGTGCGTGTCGACCAGGCTACGCTGGCAGCACAGTAAGCAAGTATTCAGGCCGCTTCGCTCGCGAAGCGGCCTTCATGGGCTTTGGGCGGTTGTCCGTGCAGCAAGGCGGGCAACCGGTTATCAAAGACCGTTGGTGGGGCGCAGCAGTCAGGCGATCCCTTAATTCAAGCCAACGCAGATGGCGAACCCGAAAAAGTTTTGCAGTGGTGAAGCCGCAGGCCGTGAAGCGATTCGCGGCGTGAGGTGGAAATACTCCTAACGAGGTCGGACGCCGTTGTTGAACGAGGTACGTGAGGTTTCGTGCCGAACGTATCGTTTCTGGAGGCTAACCGTGCCGCTTAATAGAGAAGACAAGCAAGCCGTCGTAGCTGAGGTTTCCGCGCAAGTCGCGAAGGCCCAGACCGTTGTGCTGGCTGAGTATCGTGGAATTGCGGTTGGCGATCTGACCAAGCTGCGCGCGCAAGCGCGTGAGCAACAGGTTTACCTGCGCGTGTTGAAGAACACGCTGGCGCGTCGCGCTGTCGAAGGTACGCCGTTTGCTCCGCTGGCAGAGCAGATGACTGGCCCGTTGATCTACGGCATCTCGGAAGATGCAATTGCTGCTGCTAAGGTCGTCAACGACTTCAGCAAGAGCAATGACAAGTTGGTCATCAAGGCTGGTTCGTTCGATGGCAAGGTGATGGACAAGGCTGGCGTGCAAGCGCTGGCAAGCATCCCGAGCCGCGAAGAACTGCTCTCGAAGCTGCTGTTCGTTATGCAATCGCCTGTTTCGGGCTTCGCGCGTGCTCTCGCCGCGCTGGCCGAGAAGAAGCAAGCAGAAGCTGCGTAATCGAACGTGCATCAGCGTCATTGATCGCTGGCTGTATCCGAATTCAATTTAGGAGTATTTCAAATGGCAATCGCAAAAGAAGACATCCTGGCAGCAGTCGAAGGGATGACCGTTCTGGAACTGAACGAACTGGTCAAGGCGTTCGAAGAGAAGTTTGGCGTGTCGGCAGCTGCAGTGGCAGTCGCTGGCCCGGCAGGCGGCGGCGCTGCTGCTGCTGCTGAAGAGAAGACCGAATTCACGGTCGTTCTGGCTGAAGCAGGCGGCAACAAGGTTGCAGTCATCAAGGCAGTTCGCGAACTGACGGGCCTGGGCCTGAAGGAAGCGAAGGACCTGGTTGACGGCGCACCGAAGGCTGTCAAGGAAGGCGTCGACAAGGCTGCATCGGAAGAAGCCAAGAAGAAGCTGGAAGACGCGGGCGCGAAGGTCGAAATCAAGTAAGTTTCGACGCGCTGTGCGAAGGCTGGCGGTATTTTCACCGCCGGCCTTTTTGTGCTTTGTGGGGACGTTATTCTGGCACTCATTCGGGAGCCCGAATAATCGGCCCCAGAAGCCAAAGAAAACCGCCTGATCGTTGTCATTGGTCACGATTGGCGGTTCTCTTTGTCTTCTGAAGCGACTGCAGAAGGCAAGTTTGGTCGGGTAGCGGGCAACACAGGCATCCGCTGCCGTCAGCCAGCGGTTGGTAGCGGCCAACCACCAAGCTTCTCGGCTCGTTCAAGCCGTCGGACGGCCATCGGGTCTCAGTCGGTGAACACTCGGGTTTGAAACGTCCAGGTATTCCGCCTCGATAGCACCCGCCGTGATTCGGAGATCGTATGCAATATTCCTTCACCGAGAAGAAGCGCATTCGCAAGAGTTTCGCGAAGCGCCCCATCGTTCACCAAGTTCCTTTCTTGCTGGCTACCCAGCTTGAATCATTCAGCACGTTTCTGCAAGCCGATGTGCTCGGGACGCAACGCAAGCCTGAAGGTTTGCAGGCTGCGTTCACATCGGTATTTCCCATTGTTTCGCACAACGGTTTCGCGCGCCTCGAGTTCGTGAGCTATGCGCTGTCCGCGCCGGCATTCAACATCAAGGAATGCCAGCAGCGCGGCCTGACGTACTGCTCCGCGCTGCGCGCGAAGGTCCGCCTCGTCATCCTCGACAAGGAATCGCCGAACAAGCCGGTCGTCAAGGAAGTGAAGGAGCAGGAAGTGTACATGGGCGAAATTCCGCTCATGACGCCGACGGGCTCGTTCGTCATCAACGGCACCGAGCGTGTCATCGTCTCGCAGCTGCACCGTTCGCCGGGCGTGTTCTTCGAACACGACAAGGGCAAGACGCACAGCTCGGGCAAGCTGCTGTTCTCGGCACGGATCATTCCGTACCGCGGCTCCTGGCTCGACTTCGAATTCGATCCGAAGGACATCCTGTACTTCCGCGTCGACCGTCGCCGCAAGATGCCGGTCACGATCCTGCTGAAGGCCATCGGCCTGACGCCGGAACAGATCCTCGCGAACTTCTTCGTGTTCGACAACTTCACGCTGATGGACGAAGGCGCGCAACTCGAGTTCGTGCCCGAGCGCCTGCGTGGTGAAGTCGCGCGTTTCGACATCACGGATCGTGATGGCAAGGTCATCGTCCAGAAGGACAAGCGGATCAACGCGAAGCACATTCGCGACCTCGAAGCCGCGAAGACCAAGTTCATCTCGGTGCCGGAAGACTATCTGCTCGGCCGCGTGCTGGCGAAGAACGTCGTCGACGGCGATACCGGCGAAGTGATCGCGAGCGCGAACGACGAAGTCACGGAAAGCGTGCTCGAGAAGCTGCGCGAAGCGGGCATCAAGGATATCCAGACGCTCTACACGAACGATCTGGACCAGGGTCCGTACATCTCGTCGACGCTGCGTGTCGACGAAACGACCGACAGGACTGCCGCGCGCATCGCGATCTACCGCATGATGCGTCCGGGCGAGCCGCCGACCGAGGAAGCGGTCGAGGCACTGTTCAACCGTCTGTTCTACAGCGAAGAAGCGTACGACCTGTCGAAGGTCGGCCGCATGAAGTTCAACCGCCGCGTCAGCCGTGACGAGATCACCGGCCCGATGACGCTGCAGGACGACGACATCCTCGCGACGATCAAGATCCTGGTCGAGCTGCGCAACGGCAAGGGCGAAGTGGATGACATCGACCACCTCGGCAACCGTCGCGTGCGTTGCGTCGGCGAACTGGCGGAAAACCAGTTCCGCGCCGGTCTCGTGCGTGTCGAGCGCGCGGTCAAGGAACGCCTCGGCCAGGCCGAAAGCGAAAACCTGATGCCGCACGACCTGATCAACTCGAAGCCGATTTCGTCGGCGATCCGCGAGTTCTTCGGTTCGTCGCAGCTTTCGCAGTTCATGGACCAGACCAACCCGCTGTCGGAAATCACGCACAAGCGCCGTGTTTCCGCACTGGGCCCGGGTGGTCTGACGCGCGAGCGTGCAGGCTTCGAAGTCCGCGACGTGCACCCGACCCACTACGGCCGCGTGTGCCCGATCGAAACGCCGGAAGGTCCGAACATCGGCCTGATCAACTCGCTCGCACTGTACGCGCACCTGAACGAGTACGGCTTCCTCGAGACGCCGTACCGCAAGGTCGTGGACAGCAAGGTGACCGACCAGATCGACTACCTGTCGGCGATCGAGGAAGGCCGCTACATGATCGCGCAGGCGAACGCCGCGATCGACGAGAACGGCACGCTGATCGACGAACTCGTGTCGTCGCGTGAAGCCGGCGAAACGATGATGGTCACGCCGGACCGTATCCAGTACATGGACGTTGCGCCGTCGCAGATCGTGTCGGTCGCAGCCTCGCTGATCCCGTTCCTCGAGCACGACGATGCGAACCGTGCACTGATGGGCTCGAACATGCAGCGTCAGGCCGTGCCGTGTCTGCGTCCGGAAAAACCGGTCGTCGGTACGGGCATCGAGCGCACCTGCGCGGTCGACTCGGGCACGACGGTTCAGGCGTTCCGCGGCGGCGTCGTCGACTATGTCGACGCAGGCCGTATCGTGATTCGCGTGAACGACGACGAAGCGGTCGCGGGTGAAGTCGGTGTCGACATCTACAACCTGATCAAGTACACGCGTTCGAACCAGAACACGAACATCAACCAGCGTCCGATCGTGAAGATGGGCGACAAGGTCTCGCGCGGCGACGTGCTGGCCGACGGCGCCTCGACGGACCTGGGCGAGCTCGCGCTCGGCCAGAACATGCTGATCGCGTTCATGCCGTGGAACGGCTACAACTTCGAGGATTCGATCCTGATCTCGGAGAAGGTCGTGGCCGACGATCGCTACACGTCGATCCACATCGAAGAGCTGAACGTCGTTGCACGCGACACGAAGCTCGGGCCGGAAGAAATCACGCGCGACATCTCGAACCTGGCGGAAGTCCAGCTCGGCCGTCTCGACGAATCGGGCATCGTGTACATCGGTGCTGAAGTCGAAGCGGGCGACGTGCTGGTCGGCAAGGTCACGCCGAAGGGCGAGACCCAGCTGACGCCGGAAGAGAAGCTGCTGCGCGCGATCTTCGGCGAGAAGGCTTCGGACGTGAAGGATACGTCGCTGCGCGTGCCGTCGGGCATGAGCGGTACCGTGATCGACGTCCAGGTGTTCACGCGTGAAGGCATCCAGCGCGACAAGCGTGCGCAACAGATCATCGACGACGAACTGAAGCGCTACCGTCTCGACCTGAACGACCAGCTGCGCATCGTGGAAGGCGACGCTTTCCAGCGTCTCGCGCGCATGCTCGTGGGCAAGGTCGCGAACGGCGGTCCGAAGAAGCTCGCGAAGGGCACGAAGATCGACCAGGCTTACCTGGAAGACCTCGACCACTACCACTGGTTCGACATCCGCCTCGCGGACGACGAAGCGGCGGCATCGCTCGAAGCGATCAAGAACTCGATCGAAGAGAAGCGTCACCAGTTCGACCTCGCGTTCGAAGAGAAGCGCAAGAAGCTCACGCAAGGCGACGAACTGCCGCCGGGCGTGCTGAAGATGGTCAAGGTGTACCTCGCGGTCAAGCGTCGCCTGCAGCCTGGCGACAAGATGGCAGGCCGTCACGGTAACAAGGGTGTCGTGTCGAAGATCGTCCCGATCGAAGACATGCCGTACATGGCCGACGGCCGTCCGGCAGACGTCGTGCTGAACCCGCTCGGCGTGCCGTCGCGGATGAACGTGGGTCAGGTTCTGGAAGTGCACCTCGGCTGGGCCGCGAAGGGCCTCGGCTGGCGTATCGGCGAAATGCTGCAGCGTCAGGCGAAGGTCGAGGAAATGCGCGTGTTCCTGACGAAGATCTACAACGACTCGGGCCGCCAGGAAGATCTGGAAAGCTTCACCGACGAAGAGATCCTCGAACTCGCGAAGAACCTGCGCGAAGGCGTGCCGTTCGCAACGCCGGTGTTCGACGGTGCGACCGAGGAAGAAATGGGCAAGATGCTCGACCTCGCGTTCCCGGACGACATCGCGGAACAGCTCGGCATGAACCCGTCGAAGAACCAGGTCCGTCTGTACGACGGCCGCACGGGTGAAATGTTCGAACGTCGCGTGACGCTTGGCTACATGCACTACCTGAAGCTGCACCACTTGGTCGACGACAAGATGCACGCGCGTTCGACCGGCCCGTACTCGCTCGTCACGCAGCAGCCGCTGGGTGGTAAGGCGCAGTTCGGTGGCCAGCGTTTCGGTGAAATGGAAGTGTGGGCACTCGAAGCGTACGGCGCGTCCTACGTGCTGCAGGAAATGCTGACGGTGAAGTCGGACGACGTGAACGGCCGGACCAAGGTCTATGAGAACCTGGTCAAGGGTGATCACGTCATCGATGCAGGCATGCCGGAATCCTTCAACGTGCTCGTGAAGGAAATCCGCTCGCTCGGTATCGATATCGATCTCGACCGCAATTAATCGGACTACGGAGAGAAAGCAATGAAAGCTCTGCTCGATCTATTCAAGCAAGTCCAACAGGAAGAAGTTTTCGACGCGATCAAGATCGGTCTGGCTTCGCCTGACAAGATCCGTTCGTGGTCGTTCGGCGAAGTGAAGAAGCCGGAGACCATCAACTACCGTACGTTCAAGCCGGAACGCGATGGTCTCTTCTGCGCGAAGATCTTCGGGCCGATCAAGGACTACGAGTGCCTGTGCGGCAAGTACAAGCGTCTGAAGCACCGCGGCGTGATCTGCGAGAAGTGCGGCGTCGAAGTGACGCTGGCGAAGGTGCGTCGCGAGCGCATGGGCCACATCGAGCTGGCCTCGCCGGTCGCGCACATCTGGTTCCTGAAGTCGCTGCCGTCGCGTCTGGGCATGGTGCTCGACATGACGCTGCGCGACATCGAACGCGTGCTGTACTTCGAAGCGTACGTGGTGATCGAACCGGGCATGACGCCGCTGAAGGCGCGGCAGATCATGACCGAAGAGGATTACTACAACAAGGTCGAGGAATACGGCGACGAATTCCGTGCCGAGATGGGCGCGGAAGGCGTGCGTGAACTGCTGCGCGCGATCAACATCGACGAGCAGGTCGAGACGCTGCGCACCGAGCTGAAGAACACCGGCTCGGAAGCGAAGATCAAGAAGTACGCGAAGCGCCTGAAGGTCCTCGAGGCATTCCAGCGCTCGGGCATCAAGCCCGAGTGGATGATCCTCGAAGTGCTGCCGGTGCTGCCGCCGGAACTGCGTCCGCTCGTGCCGCTGGACGGCGGCCGTTTCGCGACGTCGGACCTGAACGATCTGTATCGCCGCGTGATCAACCGTAACAACCGGTTGAAGCGTCTGCTCGAGCTGAAGGCGCCTGAAATCATCGTCCGCAACGAAAAGCGGATGCTGCAGGAAGCCGTCGACTCGCTGCTCGACAACGGTCGTCGCGGCAAGGCGATGACGGGCGCGAACAAGCGTCCGCTGAAGTCGCTCGCCGACATGATCAAGGGCAAGGGCGGCCGTTTCCGTCAGAACCTGCTGGGCAAGCGCGTCGACTACTCGGGCCGTTCGGTCATCGTGGTCGGCCCGACGCTGAAGCTGCACCAGTGCGGTCTGCCGAAGCTGATGGCGCTCGAGCTGTTCAAGCCGTTCATCTTCAACAAGCTGGAAGTGATGGGCGTCGCGACGACCATCAAGGCTGCGAAGAAGGAAGTCGAGAACCAGACGCCGGTGGTGTGGGACATCCTCGAAGAGGTGATCCGCGAGCACCCGGTGATGCTGAACCGTGCGCCGACGCTGCACCGTCTCGGTATCCAGGCGTTCGAGCCCGTGCTGATCGAAGGCAAGGCGATCCAGCTGCACCCGCTCGTCTGCGCGGCGTTCAACGCCGACTTCGACGGTGACCAGATGGCCGTTCACGTGCCGCTGTCGCTCGAAGCGCAGATGGAAGCGCGTACGCTGATGCTGGCGTCGAACAACGTGCTGTTCCCGGCCAACGGCGATCCGTCGATCGTGCCGTCGCAGGATATCGTGCTGGGTCTGTACTACGCGACCCGCGAAGCGATCAACGGCAAGGGCGAAGGCCTGTCGTTCACGGGCGTGTCGGAAGTGATCCGCGCGTACGAGAACAAGGAAGTCGAGCTGGCATCGCGCGTCAACGTGCGGATCACCGAAATGGTCCACAACGAAGACAAGTCGGAAGGCGCACCGGCATTCGTGCCGAAGATCTCGCTGTACGCGACGACCGTCGGTCGCGCGATCCTGTCGGAGATCCTGCCGCACGGCCTGCCGTTCTCGGTGCTGAACAAGCCGCTGAAGAAGAAGGAAATCTCGCGCCTGATCAACACGGCGTTCCGCAAGTGCGGTCTGCGCGCGACGGTGGTGTTCGCCGACCAGCTGATGCAGTCGGGTTTCCGTCTCGCGACGCGCGCCGGCATTTCGATCTGCGTGGACGACATGCTCGTGCCGCCGCAGAAGGAAACGATCGTCGGCGACGCCGCGAAGAAGGTGAAGGAATACGACCGCCAGTACATGTCGGGTCTCGTCACCGCGCAGGAACGCTACAACAACGTGGTCGACATCTGGTCGGCAACGTCGGAAGCGGTCGGCAAGGCGATGATGGAGCAGCTGTCGACGGAGCCGGTGACGGACCGCGACGGCAACGAGACGCGCCAGGAGTCGTTCAACTCGATCTACATGATGGCCGACTCGGGCGCCCGGGGTTCGGCGGTGCAGATTCGTCAGCTGGCCGGTATGCGTGGCCTGATGGCGAAGCCGGACGGCTCGATTATCGAGACGCCGATTACCGCGAACTTCCGCGAAGGCCTGAACGTGTTGCAGTACTTCATCTCGACCCACGGTGCACGTAAGGGTCTGGCTGATACGGCACTGAAGACCGCGAACTCGGGTTACCTGACGCGTCGTCTGGTCGACGTCACGCAGGATCTGGTCGTGGTGGAAGACGATTGCGGCACGTCGAACGGCGTCGCGATGAAGGCGCTGGTCGAAGGCGGTGAAGTCGTCGAAGCGCTGCGCGACCGTATCCTCGGCCGCGTCGCGGTCGCGGACGTCGTGAACCCGGAAACGCAGGAAACGCTGTACGAATCGGGCACGCTGCTCGACGAAACGGCGGTCGAGGAAATCGAACGCCTCGGCATCGACGAAGTGCGCGTGCGCACGCCGCTGACCTGCGAAACGCGTTACGGCCTGTGCGCGGCCTGCTACGGCCGTGACCTCGGCCGCGGCTCGCTCGTGAACGTCGGCGAAGCAGTCGGCGTGATCGCGGCACAGTCGATCGGTGAACCGGGCACGCAGCTGACGATGCGTACGTTCCACATCGGTGGTGCGGCATCGCGTGCGGCAGTGGCCTCGTCGGTCGAAGCGAAGAGCAACGGTATCGTGCGCTTCACGGCCACGATGCGCTACGTCACGAACGCGAAGGGCGAGCAGATCGTCATTTCCCGTTCGGGCGAAGCGATGATCACCGACGACTTCGGTCGCGAGCGCGAGCGTCACAAAGTGCCGTACGGCGCGACGCTGCTGCAGCTCGACGGCGCGACCATCAAGGCAGGCACGCAGCTCGCCACGTGGGATCCGCTGACGCGTCCGATCATCACCGAGTACGGTGGTACGGTGAAGTTCGAGAACGTCGAGGAAGGCGTGACGGTCGCGAAGCAGATCGACGACGTGACCGGCCTGTCGACGCTGGTCGTGATCGACGTGAAGCGTCGTGGTTCGCAGGCTTCGAAGAGCGTTCGTCCGCAGGTGAAGCTGCTCGACGCGAACGGCGAAGAAGTGAAGATTCCGGGCACGGAACACGCAGTGCAGATCGGCTTCCAGGTCGGCGCACTGATTACCGTGAAGGATGGCCAGCAGGTGCAGGTCGGTGAAGTGCTCGCACGTATCCCGACCGAAGCGCAGAAGACGCGTGACATTACCGGCGGTCTGCCGCGGGTGGCGGAACTGTTCGAAGCGCGTTCGCCGAAGGATGCCGGCATTCTCGCGGAAGTCACCGGTACGACGTCGTTCGGCAAGGACACGAAGGGCAAGCAGCGTCTCGTCATCACGGATCTCGAGGGCAACCAGCACGAGTTCCTGATCGCGAAGGAAAAGCAGGTGCTGGTCCACGATGCCCAGGTCGTCAACAAGGGCGAAATGATCGTGGACGGTCCGGCCGATCCGCACGACATCCTGCGTCTGCAGGGTATCGAGGCGCTGTCGCGCTACATCGTCGACGAAGTGCAGGACGTGTACCGTTTGCAGGGCGTGAAGATCAACGACAAGCACATCGAGGTGATCGTTCGCCAGATGCTGCGTCGTGTGCAGATCACCGACAACGGCGATACGCGCTTCATCCCGGGCGAACAGGTCGAACGTTCCGACATGCTGGACGAGAACGATCGCATGATCGCCGAGGACAAGCGTCCGGCTTCGTACGACAACGTGCTGCTCGGTATCACGAAGGCGTCGCTGTCCACCGACTCGTTCATCTCGGCGGCATCGTTCCAGGAAACGACCCGCGTGCTGACCGAAGCGGCGATCATGGGCAAGCGCGACGATCTGCGCGGCCTGAAGGAAAACGTGATCGTCGGCCGTCTGATTCCGGCCGGTACGGGTCTCGCGTTCCACAAGGCACGCAAGGCGAAGGAATCGTCGGATCGCGAGCGTTTCGACCAGATCGCAGCGGAAGAGGCGTTCGATTTCGGCACGCCGAGCACGCCTGCTGCGGAAGAGCCGCAACAGCACCCGGCAGCCGAATAAGTGCGGGCGGCGCGAGCCGCCTCGCCTCGCTGTCATCGAAACCGCCCGGTTTTGCCGGGCGGTTTTTTTTATCCGTCGTTCACGCGCATGACGCGCTTGCGCATCGCCTGCTCCGGCTGCTTGCGAGCGATGCGTCACATGGCTGCAGGTGCCGCGGCTGCACTGCGATCGATTGCGGTGCGGCCTCCGCAGGCCCGTCATGCGCGCGAACGAACCCTGTCCGATCGGCTAACGTTGCACGATTCGCCACGCGTCGCGCGAGCAGGTTGTTAAACTTGCGGTCATCTTTCTGCCGTCCTCGTTCTCATCATTCATGTCCCGCGCCCTCGAAATTCTCGACGAAGTCTTTGGTTATTCCGCATTTCGCGGCCAGCAGGGCGAGATCGTCGAGCACGTCGCCGGCGGCGGCGATTGCCTCGTGCTGATGCCGACCGGCGGCGGCAAGTCGCTGTGCTACCAGATCCCGGCGCTGCTGCGCCGCGAGGCGGGGCAGGGCGCCGGCATCGTCGTGTCGCCGCTGATCGCGCTGATGCAGGACCAGGTCGCCGCGCTGCGCGAAGTCGGCGTGCGCGCGGCCTACCTGAATTCGACGCTGTCGGGCGCCGAAGCCGCGGCGACCGAGCGCGCGCTGCGCGAGGGCGAGATCGACCTGCTGTATGTCGCGCCTGAACGGCTGATGACGGGGCGTTTCCTCGAGTTGCTCGAGCGCGCGAAGATCGGCCTGTTCGCGATCGACGAAGCGCACTGCGTGTCGCAATGGGGGCACGATTTCCGTCCGGAATACATTCAGTTGTCGGTGCTGCACGAGCGGTTTCCGTCGGTGCCCCGCATCGCGCTGACCGCCACGGCCGACGCGATCACGCGCGACGAGATCATCCATCGCCTCGCGCTCGACGACGCGCGCGTGTTCATATCGAGCTTCGATCGCCCGAACATCCGTTACCGGATCGTCGAAAAGGACAACGCGCGTTCGCAATTGCTCGACTTCATCCGCGCCGAACACACGAATGCCGACGGCACGACCGATGCGGGCGTCGTCTATTGCCTGTCGCGCCGCAAGGTCGAGGAAACAGCCGAGTGGCTGAAGGCGCAGGGCGTGCGCGCGCTGCCGTATCACGCCGGAATGGAGTTCGAGGTGCGGCAGAAGCACCAGGAAATGTTCCAGCGCGAGGAGGGCATCGTGATGTGCGCGACGATCGCGTTCGGCATGGGCATCGACAAGCCCGACGTGCGCTTCGTCGCGCACCTGGATCTGCCGAAGAGCGTCGAAGGCTATTACCAGGAAACCGGTCGCGCGGGCCGCGACGGGATGCCCGCGAATGCGTGGATGGCGTACGGCCTCGGCGACGTCGTCCAGCAGCGCAAGATGATCGACGAGTCCGACGCGGACGACGCGCACAAGCGCGTGCAGACGTCGAAGCTCGACGCGCTGCTCGGGCTGTGCGAGACGATCTCGTGCCGCCGTGTGCGGCTGCTGAACTACTTCGGCGAGGCGAGCCAGCCGTGCGGCAACTGCGACACGTGCCTCGAGCCGCCCGATTCGTGGGATGCGACGCGCGAGGCGCAGATGGCGCTGTCGTGCGTGTTCCGCGCGCAGCGTTCGAGCGGCTTCAATTTCGGTTCGAGCCACCTGATCGAAATCCTGCGCGGCGGGCGCACCGAGAAGGTGTTGCAGCGCGGCCACGATCAGTTGAGCACGTTCGGGATCGGCGCGTCGCTATCCGAGCCCGAGTGGCGCGCGATTTTCCGGCAGCTCGTCGCGTACGGCTACCTGGCGGTCGACCATGGCGGCTTCGGCGCGCTGATGCTGACCGAGGCCGCGAAGCCCGTGCTGAAGAACGAGGAAAAGGTCACGCTGCGCCGCTACGTGAAGCCGCAGCGCACGCGGCAGTCGTCGAGCCGCAGCGGCACGCGCGTCGATCCGACGGCCGGCATGGGCACGCGCGAGCGCGCACGGTGGGATGCGCTGCGCGCGTGGCGCGCGGAAACCGCGAAGACGGACGGCGTGCCGGCCTACGTGATCTTCCACGACGCGACGCTCGCCGAAATCGCGCGCAATGCGCCGGAGACGATCGACGACCTGCGCCATATCCCCGGCATGGGCGTGCGCAAGCTCGAGCGCTTCGGCGACGAGATCATCGACGTCGTCGAATCGGCCTGACACAGGTGTTCCGACCCTTCCGGTAAACCGCGCGGCCAGCCGGCGAATCACGCAAGCCGTTGACTTAGTTGGTATTTCCGGAATATCATGTTTGGCTCCGGTATTCGGTGGGCCGAGTCGCGTTCGAAGGTTCGCGTCCGTTTCGCCGGTTCGGAAGTCAACTGTGCGCCGATTCTCGCTTTGCCCGAAATCGATGTGCAGATTTTGTTCAATTTCAGGAATAAACAATGCCAACCATCAACCAACTGGTTCGCAAAGGCCGTCAGTCGGAAACGACGAAGAGCAAGAGCCCGGCCCTGCAGGACTGCCCCCAGCGTCGCGGCGTGTGCACCCGTGTGTACACGACGACGCCGAAGAAGCCTAACTCGGCACTCCGTAAGGTTGCCAAGGTTCGTCTGACGAACGGCTTCGAAGTGATTTCGTACATCGGCGGTGAAGGCCACAACCTGCAGGAACACTCGGTTGTGCTGATCCGCGGCGGCCGTGTGAAGGACTTGCCGGGTGTGCGTTACCACATGGTTCGCGGCTCGCTGGATACCCAGGGCGTCAAGGACCGTAAGCAAGCGCGCTCGAAGTACGGCGCGAAGCGTGCAAAGGCTGCCAAGTAAGCGGTTTTTGATCAGGGATCGCCTCTGGGCGGTCAAGGCGGGAGTGCCGGATTGCCGGTGCTGTCGAGTAAGTGGTCACCCGGCCAAGCTGGTTAGTCGTGAAGATGTGATCGGGTTTGTTGGTGGCCGCGGGGCTGGATCCAGCTCCAACTGAACAAGTAAAGGAAGAATCATGCCGCGTCGTCGCGAAGTCCCCAAGCGGGAAGTGTTGCCGGATCCGAAGTTCGGCAACGTTGATGTAGCCAAGTTCATGAACATGCTGATGCTGTCCGGCAAGAAGTCGGTCGCAGAGCGCATCGTTTATGGCGCATTCGAACAGATCCAGACCAAGGGTGGCAAGGACCCGCTGGAAGTGTTCACGGTTGCGCTCAACAACGTGAAGCCGGTGGTCGAAGTGAAGAGCCGTCGCGTTGGTGGTGCCAACTATCAAGTTCCGGTCGAAGTGCGCCCGTCGCGTCGTATGGCATTGGCGATGCGCTGGCTGCGCGAGGCTGCGAAGAAGCGCAGCGAGAAGTCGATGGCCCTGCGCCTGGCAGGTGAACTCTCCGAAGCGGCCGAAGGCCGTGGCGGCGCGATGAAGAAGCGCGATGAAGTTCACCGCATGGCAGAAGCCAACCGCGCGTTCTCGCATTTCCGTTTCTAAGCGCCTGGCTGGGCTGTTAGCGGAAATAAATTCCGGGCGGGTGCGCTTTTCAGGCGCCTCGCCCGTTTGTGTTGAAGCGTGATGCAGCAAGGCTGCGTCGCGTCATCCCAGTAGAGGATCAAAGTGGCTCGCAAGACTCCTATCGAGCGCTACCGCAATATCGGTATTAGCGCTCACATCGACGCCGGCAAAACGACGACGACCGAGCGCATTCTGTTTTACACCGGTGTGAACCACAAGATCGGTGAAGTTCACGACGGCGCAGCCACGATGGACTGGATGGAGCAGGAACAGGAGCGTGGCATCACGATCACGTCCGCTGCTACCACGGCCTTCTGGAAGGGCATGGGCGGCAACTATCCGGAACACCGCATCAACATCATCGACACCCCGGGGCACGTCGACTTCACGATCGAAGTGGAGCGCTCGATGCGCGTGCTCGACGGCGCGTGCATGGTGTACTGCGCAGTGGGCGGCGTGCAGCCGCAGTCGGAAACGGTGTGGCGCCAGGCGAACAAGTACAAGGTGCCGCGTCTCGCGTTCGTCAACAAGATGGACCGTACCGGCGCGAACTTCTTCAAGGTCTATGACCAGCTCCGTCTGCGCCTGAAGGCAAACCCGGTTCCGGTCGTGGTGCCGATCGGCGCGGAAGAAGGCTTCAAGGGCGTCGTCGACCTGATCAAGATGAAGGCGATCATTTGGGACGAGGCGTCGCAAGGCACCAAGTTCGACTACGTGGACATCCCGGCAGAACTCGTCGACACGTGCAACGAATGGCGCGAAAAGATGGTCGAAGCGGCTGCAGAGTCGAACGAAGACCTGATGAACAAGTACCTGGAAGCGGGCGAGCTGTCCGAAGCCGAGATCGTGAAGGGTCTGCGTGACCGTACGATCGCGTGCGAAATCCAGCCGATGCTGTGCGGTACCGCGTTCAAGAACAAGGGCGTGCAGCGTATGCTCGACGCCGTGATCGATTTCCTGCCGTCGCCGGTCGATATTCCGCCGGTTACGGGCGAACTCGAAAATGGCGAGAAGACGGAGCGCCGTGCTGCCGACGACGAGAAGTTCGCGGCACTCGCGTTCAAGATCATGACCGACCCGTTCGTCGGCCAGCTGATCTTCTTCCGCGTCTACTCGGGCGTTGTCAATTCGGGCGATACGCTGCTCAATGCGACCAAGGACAAGAAGGAGCGTCTGGGTCGTATTCTGCAGATGCACGCGAACCAGCGCGAAGAAATCAAGGAAGTCCGCGCGGGCGACATCGCTGCTGCGGTCGGCCTGAAGGAAGCGACCACGGGCGACACGCTGTGCGATCCGGCACATCCGATCGTGCTCGAACGCATGATCTTCCCGGAGCCGGTGATTTCGCAGGCAGTCGAGCCGAAGACGAAGGCTGACCAGGAAAAGATGGGCCTGGCGCTCAACCGTCTCGCTCAGGAAGATCCGTCGTTCCGCGTGCAGACCGACGAAGAATCGGGTCAAACGATCATTTCGGGCATGGGCGAGCTCCACCTCGAAATTCTCGTTGACCGGATGAAGCGTGAATTCGGCGTGGAAGCGACCGTCGGCAAGCCGCAGGTGGCGTACCGCGAAACCATTCGCAAGTCGGCCGCCGACGTCGAAGGCAAGTTCGTCAAGCAGTCGGGCGGTCGTGGTCAGTATGGCCATGCGGTCATTACGCTCGAGCGCAGCGAACTGGGCAAGGGCTACGAGTTCATCGACGCGATCAAGGGCGGCGTGATTCCGCGCGAATACATTCCGTCGGTCGACAAGGGTATCCAGGAAACGCTGAAGAGCGGCGTGCTGGCTGGCTTCCCGGTTGTCGACGTGAAGGTCACGCTGACGTTCGGTTCGTACCACGACGTCGACTCGAACGAAAATGCGTTCCGCATGGCCGGTTCGATGGCGTTCAAGGAAGCGATGCGCCGCGCTGATCCGGTTCTGCTCGAACCGATGATGGCCGTGGAAGTGGAAACGCCGGAAGACTTCATGGGTAACGTGATGGGCGACCTGTCGGGTCGTCGCGGCATTATCCAGGGCATGGACGACATGGTGGGCGGCGGCAAGATCGTGCGCGCTGAAGTGCCGTTGTCGGAAATGTTCGGCTATTCCACGTCGCTGCGTTCGCTGACGCAGGGTCGCGCAACGTACACGATGGAGTTCAAGCACTACGCTGAAGCTCCGAAGAACGTTGCAGAAGCGATCATCAGCGCGAAGTCGAAGTAATTCGCTATCACAATCGATTATTTTTGAAAGAAGAGAATCATGGCAAAAGGTAAATTCGAGCGGACCAAGCCGCACGTGAACGTTGGTACGATTGGTCACGTTGACCACGGCAAGACGACGCTGACGGCAGCGATCACGACGGTTCTGACGAAGAAGTTCGGCGGCGAAGCGAAGGCATACGACCAGATCGACGCGGCACCGGAAGAAAAGGCGCGCGGCATCACGATCAACACGGCACACGTCGAGTACGAAACGGCTAACCGCCACTACGCACACGTCGACTGCCCGGGCCACGCTGACTATGTGAAGAACATGATCACGGGTGCGGCACAGATGGACGGCGCGATCCTGGTTTGCTCGGCAGCAGACGGCCCGATGCCGCAAACGCGTGAGCACATCCTGCTGGCGCGTCAGGTTGGCGTTCCGTACATCATCGTGTTCCTGAACAAGTGCGACATGGTGGACGACGCTGAACTGCTCGAGCTGGTCGAGATGGAAGTTCGCGAACTCCTGTCGAAGTACGACTTCCCGGGCGACGACACGCCGATCGTGAAGGGTTCGGCGAAGCTGGCGCTGGAAGGCGACACGGGCGAACTGGGCGAAGTGGCGATCATGAGCCTGGCGGACGCGCTGGACACGTACATCCCGACGCCGGAGCGTGCAGTTGACGGCGCGTTCCTGATGCCGGTGGAAGACGTGTTCTCGATCTCGGGCCGTGGTACGGTGGTGACGGGTCGTGTCGAGCGCGGCATCGTGAAGGTCGGCGAAGAAATCGAAATCGTGGGTATCAAGCCGACGGTGAAGACGACCTGCACGGGCGTTGAAATGTTCCGCAAGCTGCTGGACCAAGGTCAGGCAGGCGACAACGTTGGTATCCTGCTGCGCGGCACGAAGCGTGAAGACGTGGAGCGTGGCCAGGTTCTGGCGAAGCCGGGTTCGATCACGCCGCACACGCACTTCACGGCTGAAGTGTACGTGCTGAGCAAGGACGAAGGCGGCCGTCACACGCCGTTCTTCAACAACTACCGTCCGCAGTTCTACTTCCGTACGACGGACGTGACGGGCTCGATCGAGCTGCCGAAGGACAAGGAAATGGTGATGCCGGGCGACAACGTGTCGATCACGGTGAAGCTGATCGCTCCGATCGCGATGGAAGAAGGTCTGCGCTTCGCAATCCGCGAAGGCGGCCGTACCGTCGGCGCCGGCGTCGTCGCCAAGATCATCGAGTAATATCGACGATCCGCGGATCCCGACGGGGTCCGCGATTCCGCGGCATGCAGTTGTGCCGTCGAAACCGGGTGTCCAGCTTGCGCTGGCACCCGGTTTTGTTTTTCTGGTGCCCGGTTGCATGGGCCGAGAAACCCGCACCACCGCTCCACAATTTCGTGTAGAATCGCGGGCTTAGCAGTGGAAGTACTGTCCGGAACCTGATGTCTCGCTCCCCGCAGGCGTCATGTTTCACGTTCTTTTAGTGTCCGGCGATGCAACATCGCCTCGCTCTTTTCAAGGAATCGTCATGCAGCAACAGAAAATCCGCATTCGCCTGAAGGCTTTCGACTATCGTCTGATCGATCAATCGGCTGCCGAGATCGTCGATACCGCGAAGCGGACTGGCGCAATCGTCCGTGGCCCGGTGCCGCTGCCGACGCGCATTCAGCGTTTTGACATCCTGCGTTCGCCGCACGTCAACAAGACGTCGCGCGATCAGCTCGAAATCCGCACCCACCAGCGCCTGATGGACATCGTCGATCCGACCGACAAGACGGTTGACGCGCTGATGAAGCTCGATCTGCCGGCTGGCGTCGACGTGGAAATCAAGCTGCAGTAAGGCTTCCAGCGCCGATCGGCTTGCTGGGCGGCGCTAAGTCTTTGTATTGCTTGCGGAAATCGGGAGGTCGGGCTATACTGCTTGGCTTTTCGCGTATTCGCGTAAAAAAGTTGGGCCTTGCGTGCCCGGCATTTTGTAAATCAGCCCCGACCAATCGCAGTCGGGAATGGAGAAAATGATGAGCCTTGGACTCGTAGGTCGCAAGGTTGGCATGACCCGTATCTTCACGGCTGAAGGGGATTCGATTCCCGTCACCGTGCTGGACGTGTCGGACAACCGCGTGACGCAGATCAAGACTGTTGAAACCGACGGCTACACGGCCGTGCAGGTTGCATTCGGCTCCCGCCGCGCCTCGCGCGTGACGAAGCCGCTGGCAGGTCATCTCGCCAAAGCCGGTGTCGAAGCCGGTGAAATCCTCAAGGAATTCCGCATTGACGCGGCCAAGGCAGCCGAGCTGTCGAATGGCACCGTGGTCGGTGCAGATCTTTTCGAAGTGGGCCAGAAGGTCGACGTGCAAGGCGTGTCGATCGGTAAGGGCTACGCCGGTACGATCAAGCGTTACAACTTCTCCTCCGGCCGTGCCACGCACGGTAACTCGCGCTCGCACAACGTGCCGGGCTCGATCGGTATGGCGCAGGATCCGGGTCGCGTGTTCCCGGGTAAACGCATGACGGGTCACATGGGTGACGTGACCGTGACGGTGCAGAACCTCGAAATCGCTCGTATCGACGCAGAGCGCAAGCTGCTGCTCGTCAAGGGTGCGATTCCGGGCGCGAAGGGTGGCAAGGTTTTTGTCACGCCGGCCGTCAAGACCAAGGGGGCGAAATAATGGAACTCAAGCTCCTGAACGAAAATGGTCAGGAAGGTGCAGTAGTCAACGCATCGGACGTCGTGTTCGGTCGTGACTACAACGAAGCGCTGATCCACCAGGTCGTCGTCGCTTACCAGGCGAATGCTCGCCAGGGTAACCGCGCGCAGAAGGACCGCGAGCAGGTCAAGCACACCACCAAGAAGCCGTGGCGCCAGAAGGGTACGGGCCGTGCTCGTGCCGGTATGTCGTCGAGCCCGCTGTGGCGTGGCGGTGGTCGTATCTTCCCGAACTCGCCGGAAGAAAACTTCTCGCACAAGGTCAACAAGAAGATGCATCGCGCAGGTCTCTGCTCGATCTTCTCGCAGCTGGCCCGTGAAGGCCGTCTGTCGGTCGTCGAGGACATCATCCTCGAAGCGCCGAAGACCAAGCTGCTGGCCGAAAAATTCAAGACCATGGGTCTCGACTCCGTGCTGATCATTACCGACACGGTTGACGAAAACCTGTACCTGGCTTCGCGCAACCTGCCGCACGTGGCAATTGTCGAGCCGCGCTACGCTGACCCGCTGTCGCTGATCTACTTCAAGAAAGTGCTGGTCACGAAGGCTGCGGTCGCCCAGATCGAGGAGTTGCTGTCATGAGCGAGATTCGCAAGAACGATCATCGTTTGATGCAGGTCCTGCTCGCACCGGTGATCTCGGAAAAGGCGACGCTGGTTGCCGACAAGAACGAGCAAGTCGTGTTCGAAGTCGCGCCGGATGCCACGAAGCAGGAAGTGAAGGCGGCTGTCGAGCTGCTGTTCAAGGTTGAAGTTGACTCCGTCAACGTGCTGGTTCAGAAGGGCAAGCAGAAGCGCTTCGGCCGTTCGATGGGCCGCCGCAAGGACGTGAAGAAGGCGTACGTTTGCCTGAAGCCCGGCCAGGAAATCAACTTTGAAGCGGAGGCCAAGTAATCATGGCAATCGTTAAAGTTAAACCGACTTCGCCGGGTCGCCGCGCGATGGTCAAGGTGGTCAACAAGAACCTGCACCAGGGCAAGCCGTTCGCGGCACTGCTCGACTCGCAGAGCTCGACCGCCGGCCGTAACAACAACGGCCGCATCACCACGCGCCACAAGGGCGGTGGCCACAAGCAGCACTATCGTATCGTCGATTTCCGTCGCACGAAGGATGGCATCCCGGCAAAGGTCGAGCGTCTCGAGTACGACCCGAACCGCAGCGCGAACATCGCGCTGGTGCTCTACGCAGACGGCGAGCGTCGCTACATCATCGCCCCGAAGGGCCTGACGGTCGGCCAACAGCTGATGTCGGGTTCGGAAGCGCCGATCCGTGCAGGCAACACGCTGCCGATCCGCAACATTCCGGTCGGTACGACGATCCACTGCATCGAGATGCTGCCGGGCAAGGGCGCGCAAATGGCGCGTTCGGCTGGCACGTCGGCCATGCTGCTGGCGCGCGAAGGCGTCTACGCGCAGGTTCGCCTGCGTTCGGGCGAAATCCGCCGCGTGCACATCGAGTGCCGTGCAACGATTGGTGAAGTCGGCAACGAAGAGCATAGCCTGCGCCAGATCGGCAAGGCTGGCGCGAACCGCTGGCGCGGTATCCGCCCGACGGTGCGTGGCGTTGCGATGAACCCGGTCGATCACCCGCACGGTGGTGGTGAGGGCAAGACGGCTGCAGGTCGTGACCCGGTGAGCCCGTGGGGTACGCCGGCTAAGGGTTACCGCACCCGCAGCAACAAGCGCACGACGACGATGATCGTCCAGCGCCGTCACAAGCGTTAAGGAGTAGGCAATGGCACGTTCTGTTAAAAAAGGTCCGTTCTGCGACGCCCATTTGCTGAAGAAAGTTGAGGCGGCTGCAGCTTCGCGCGACAAAAAGCCGATCAAGACCTGGTCGCGTCGCTCGACGATTCTGCCGGATTTCATCGGCCTGACGATCGCTGTTCACAACGGCCGTCAACACGTTCCGGTGTACATCTCGGAAAACATGGTCGGCCACAAGCTTGGCGAGTTCGCACTGACCCGTACGTTCAAGGGTCACGCAGCCGACAAGAAGGCCAAGAAATAAGGGGCAATCAAGATGGAAGTGAAAGCAATTCATCGCGGTGCCCGCATCTCGGCGCAAAAAACGCGCCTTGTGGCTGACCAGATCCGCGGTTTGCCGGTCGACAAGGCGCTGAACGTTCTGACGTTCTCGCCGAAGAAGGCGGCTGGCATCGTGAAGAAGGTTGTGCTGTCGGCAATCGCGAATGCGGAGCACAACGAAGGCGCCGATATCGACGAGCTCAAGATCAAGAGCATCTACGTCGACAAGGCTGCATCGCTCAAGCGTTTCACCGCGCGCGCCAAGGGCCGCGGTAACCGCATCGAGAAGCAATCCTGTCACATCACTGTGACGGTCGGGAATTAAGGAGCCATACGATGGGACAGAAAATTCATCCGACTGGCTTCCGCCTGGCTGTCAGCCGCAATTGGGCTTCGCGTTGGTACGCGAACAACAACAATTTCGCGGCGATGCTGCAGGAAGACATCGGTGTTCGTGAGTACCTGAAGAAGAAGCTGAAGAACGCTTCGGTCGGTCGGGTCGTCATCGAGCGTCCGGCTAAGAACGCGCGCATCACGATTTACAGCTCGCGTCCGGGCGTGGTCATCGGCAAGAAGGGCGAGGATATCGAGCAGCTGAAGACGGAACTGCAACGCCGCATGGGCGTTCCGGTCCACGTCAACATCGAAGAGATCCGCAAGCCGGAAACCGATGCGCAACTGATCGCTGACTCGATCACGCAACAGCTCGAGCGCCGGATCATGTTCCGCCGCGCGATGAAGCGTGCGATGCAGAACGCGATGCGTCTGGGTGCCCAGGGCATCAAGATCATGAGCGCAGGCCGTCTGAACGGTATCGAAATCGCTCGTACGGAGTGGTATCGCGAAGGTCGCGTGCCCCTTCACACGCTGCGTGCCGATATCGACTACGCGACTTCGGAAGCGAAGACGACCTACGGGATCATCGGCGTCAAGGTGTGGGTGTACAAGGGTGACACGCTTGGCCGCAATGACGCACCGGTGGTGGAAGAAGTAGCCGAAGACAAGCGTCCGCGTCGCAATGCGCGTCCGGGCGACCGTCGTCCGCGCCGTGACGGCGAAGGCGGCGCTCCGGGTGCTCGTCGTGGCGCACCGCGCCGTGGCGCCGGCAAGCCCGAAGACGGCAAGACTGGAGAATAACGATGCTGCAACCGAAACGCAGAAAGTATCGTAAAGAGCAGAAGGGTCGTAACACCGGCAAGGCGACGCGCGGCAACGCAGTGTCGTTCGGTGAATTCGGCCTGAAGGCGATCGGTCGCGGTCGTCTGACCGCACGTCAAATTGAAGCGGCGCGTCGTGCAATGACGCGTCACATCAAGCGTGGCGGCCGCATCTGGATCCGGATCTTCCCGGACAAGCCGATTTCGCAGAAGCCGGCCGAAGTACGTATGGGTAACGGTAAGGGTAACCCGGAGTACTACGTCGCCGAGATTCAGCCGGGCAAGATGCTCTATGAAATGGACGGCGTAACCGAAGAACTGGCACGCGAAGCGTTCCGTCTGGCTGCAGCCAAGCTGCCGCTGAAGACGGCATTCATCGTGCGCCAGCTCGGCGCCTAAGGAGAAAACATGAAGGCTTCCGAACTTCTCCAGAAAGACCAGGCCGCGCTCAACAAGGAGCTGGCGGACCTGCTGAAGGCGCAATTCGGCCTGCGCATGCAACTCGCGACCCAGCAGCTCACGAACACGAGCCAGCTGAAGAAGGTTCGTCGCGACATCGCACGTGTGCGGACCGTCATGACTCAGAAGGCGAACCAGAAATGAACGATAGCGTGAAAACCTCGCTGAAGCGGACGCTGGTCGGTCGGGTCGTCAGCAACAAGATGGACAAGACCGTCACCGTGCTGATCGAGCACCGCGTCAAGCACCCGATCTACGGCAAGTATGTCGTGCGCTCGAAGAAGTACCACGCGCACGATGAAGCGAACACCTGCAACGAAGGCGATCTCGTCGAAATCCAGGAAACTCGTCCTGTTTCGAAGACGAAGGCCTGGACGGTGTCGCGCCTCGTCGAAGCAGCTCGCGTCATCTAAGCGGGCCGTGCGGTAGGCAGTAACAGGCACTTCTCCACGAAGTGCTTGAAATCGCAAAGTTTTTGCTTGCGTGACCAGGGTTATTTGTTATAATCCTGGTCTTCCCTCTTTATGGGAGCCCCGTCGCGGGCGAAGTTGGTGGGGGAAGCGGACTGGCGCCAGCCTGTCCGAAAGATTCACCGAATTGCGATGGCGGGTTTCGTTTGCCGTCGCTGCTGTTCCAACCCAAGCAGCCGATTGGCTGACGGGACCAAGACTGACCGAATGCATCATGGTGGTGCATCCGGATTAAGTTGGGAAAGACAAACCATGATCCAGACCGAATCTCGGCTCGAAGTAGCCGACAACACGGGTGCACGTGAAGTCCTGTGCATCAAGGTGCTCGGCGGCTCGAAGCGTCGTTATGCCGGCATTGGCGACATCATCAAGGTGAGCGTCAAAGAGGCAACGCCGCGCGGGCGCGTGAAGAAAGGCGAAATTTACAACGCCGTGGTGGTCCGCACCGCCAAGGGTGTGCGCCGTCAAGACGGCTCGCTGATCAAGTTCGACGGCAACGCCGCTGTGCTTTTGAATAACAAGCTCGAGCCGATCGGCACCCGTATCTTCGGGCCGGTGACGCGTGAGCTGCGTAGCGAACGATTCATGAAGATCGTTTCGCTGGCGCCGGAAGTGCTGTAAGGAGTCGCGATGAACAAGATTCGCAAGGGTGACGAAGTGATCGTCGTTACCGGCAAGGACAAGGGCAAGCGCGGCGTCGTGCTGGCTGTCGGTGCTGAGCATGTGACGGTTGAAGGTATCAACCTCGTCAAGAAGCATGTGAAGCCGAACCCGATGAAGGGTACGACGGGCGGCGTGGAAGCGAAGACGATGCCCCTGCATATTTCGAACGTCGCACTGGTCGACGCGAATGGCAAGGCGTCGCGTGTTGGCATCAAGGTCGAGGAAGGCAAGAAGGTTCGCTTCCTGAAGACGACCGGTGCCGTACTGAGCGCCTGACGCAGCGGAGTAAAAAATGGCTCGTTTTCAAGAGTTTTACAAAGAAAAGGTTGTGCCCGGCCTGATCGAGAAGTTCGGTTACAAGTCGGTCATGGAAGTGCCGCGCATCACCAAGATCACGCTGAACATGGGTCTTGGCGAAGCGATCGCTGACAAGAAGATCATCGAGAACGCCGTTGGCGACCTCACGAAGATCGCTGGTCAGAAGCCGGTCGTGACGAAGGCACGCAAGGCAATCGCAGGCTTCAAGATCCGCCAGGGTTACCCGATCGGCGCGATGGTGACGCTGCGCGGCCAGGCGATGTACGAATTCCTCGATCGTTTCGTGACCGTTGCGCTGCCCCGCGTGCGCGACTTCCGTGGCGTGTCGGGTCGTGCTTTCGATGGCCGTGGCAACTACAACATCGGTGTGAAAGAGCAGATCATTTTCCCCGAAATCGATTACGACAAGATCGACGCACTGCGTGGGCTGAACATCAGCATCACGACGACTGCGAAGACCGACGACGAAGCAAAGGCTCTGCTCGCCAGCTTCAAGTTCCCGTTCAGAAACTGAGGTTACCGTGGCTAAACTGGCACTGATCGAACGTGAAAAGAAGCGCGCCCGCCTGGTCGCGAAGTTCGCAGCAAAGCGCGAAGCGCTGAAGGCGATCGTCGAAGACCAAAGCAAGTCGGAAGAAGAGCGCTACGAAGCACGCCTGGAGCTGCAGCAACTGCCCCGCAACGCAAACCCGACCCGCCAGCGTAACCGCTGCGCGATCACGGGCCGTCCGCGTGGCACGTTCCGTAAATTCGGCCTCGCGCGTAACAAGATTCGTGAAATCGCATTCCGTGGCGAGATTCCTGGCCTGACCAAGGCGAGCTGGTAATAGGAGAAACGTAAATGAGCATGAGTGATCCTATCGCCGATATGCTGACTCGCATCCGCAACGCGCAGATGGTCGAGAAGGTATCGGTCGCGATGCCCTCGTCGAAGGTCAAGGTTGCAATCGCGCAAGTCCTGAAGGACGAAGGTTATATCGACGATTTCGCGGTGAAGGCTGAAGGCGCGAAGGCAGAACTGAACATCGCGCTGAAGTACTACGCTGGCCGTCCGGTCATCGAACGCCTCGAGCGCGTGTCGAAGCCTGGCCTGCGCGTCTACCGCGGTCGTAACGACATTCCGCAGGTCATGAATGGCCTCGGCGTGGCAATCGTGTCGACGCCCAAGGGCGTGATGACCGACCGCAAGGCGCGCGCTACCGGCGTCGGCGGCGAAGTCATCTGCTACGTCGCTTAAAGCCGAGGAGAGAGAAACATGTCTCGAGTAGGTAAGAGCCCGATCGCGCTGCAAGGCGCGGAAGTCAAGCTGGCCGACGGTGCAATCACCGTCAAGGGCCCGCTGGGCACCATCACGCAAGCGATCAATCCGCTCGTGAACGTGGCGAACAACGACGGCACGCTGAATCTGTCGCCGGTCGACGAAAGCCGCGAAGCAAACGCACTGTCGGGCACGATGCGCGCGATCATCGCGAATGCCGTGCACGGCGTGACCAAGGGTTTCGAGCGCAAGCTGACGCTGGTTGGCGTCGGTTACCGTGCGCAAGCGCAAGGCGACAAGCTGAACCTGTCGCTGGGTTTCTCGCACCCGGTGGTGCACCAGATGCCGGAAGGCGTCAAGGCTGAAACCCCGACGCAAACCGAAATCGTGATCAAGGGGATCAACAAGCAACAAGTCGGTCAAGTAGCTGCGGAAGTGCGCGGTTACCGTCCGCCGGAGCCCTACAAGGGCAAGGGCGTGCGCTATTCCGACGAGGTTGTGATCCTCAAAGAAACGAAGAAGAAGTAAGGGTGCGCAATCATGGATAAGACTCAATCTCGCCTGCGCCGCGCTCGCCAGACGCGTATCAAGATCGCTGAGCTGCAGGTCGCGCGTCTCGCCGTGCATCGCACGAACACGCACATCTACGCTCAAGTGTTCTCGCCCTGCGGCACCAAGGTGCTCGCCAGTGCGTCGACGCTCGAGGCAGAAGTGCGCGCCGAGCTCGCCGACAAGTCGGGCAAGGGCGGCAACGTTAACGCCGCGACGCTGATCGGCAAGCGTATTGCCGAGAAGGCAAAGGCTGCCGGCATCGAATCCGTCGCCTTCGACCGCTCGGGCTTCCGCTACCATGGCCGCGTGAAAGCGCTGGCTGAGGCAGCTCGCGAAGCTGGGCTCAAGTTCTAAGGAAGGAATTCGTCATGGCAAAGATGCAAGCGAAAGTTCAGGCTGACGAGCGCGACGACGGCCTTCGTGAAAAGATGATTTCGGTCAATCGCGTGACCAAGGTCGTGAAGGGTGGCCGTATTCTCGGCTTCGCCGCACTGACCGTGGTTGGCGATGGTGATGGCCGCATCGGCATGGGCAAGGGCAAGGCGAAGGAAGTGCCGGTCGCTGTCCAGAAGGCAATGGAACAAGCTCGCCGCAACATGTTCAAGGTGCCGCTCAAGAACGGCACGCTGCAGCACGAAGTGCACGGCAAGCACGGCGCATCGGCCGTCCTCCTCGCTCCGGCGAAGGCAGGTACGGGCGTGATCGCCGGCGGCCCGATGCGCGCAGTGTTCGACGTGATGGGCGTTCAGAACGTTGTGGCGAAGAGCCACGGTTCGACGAACCCGTACAACCTCGTTCGCGCCACGCTGGACGGCCTGCGCAAGCAGTCCACCCCGGCAGACATCGCGGCGAAGCGCGGCAAGTCCGTCGAAGAAATTTTGGGCTAAGCCCGGGTGGTCACCATGTCTGAAAAAACTGTCAAGGTTCAGCTCGTTAAGAGCCTGATCGGGACCCGCGAATCGCACCGCGCGACCGTGCGTGGCCTGGGCCTGCGCCGACTCAACTCGGTCAGCGAGCTGCAGGACACGCCGGCGGTCCGCGGCATGATCAACAAGGTCTCGTACCTCGTTAAGGTCATCGCGTAAGCGGCCCTACGGATCAAGGAGTTGATATGGAATTGAATAACCTGAAGCCGGCAGCTGGCGCCAAGCACGCCAAGCGTCGCGTCGGCCGTGGCATCGGTTCGGGCCTCGGCAAGACGGCTGGCCGTGGTCACAAGGGTCAGAAATCGCGTTCGGGCGGCTTCCACAAAGTCGGTTTCGAAGGCGGTCAGATGCCGCTGCAACGTCGTCTGCCGAAGCGCGGCTTCACGTCGCTGACGAAGGAATTCGTCGGTGAAGTGCGCCTGGGCGACCTCGAGAAGCTGCCGGTCGACGAGATCGATCTGCTCGCACTGAAGCAAGCCGGCCTGGTCGGCGAGCTGACGAAGAGCGCAAAGATCATCGCGACGGGCGAGCTGAAGCGCAAGATCGTCGTGAAGGGTCTCGGTGCCACCAAGGGTGCGCGCGCTGCGATCGAAGCGGCCGGCGGTTCGTTCGCCGAGTGACACGCGTAGCGCGTCGTCACTTGCATTCATCGGAGAAGGTACTTGGCTAACAGCCCGAGTCTTGCAAAACCCGGTCGAAGCACGGCGAAATTCGGCGATCTGCGTCGGCGAGCGATGTTCCTGCTCCTGGCGCTGATCGTCTATCGCATCGGCGCGCACATTCCCGTGCCGGGCATCGATCCGGATCAACTGGCTAAGCTGTTCCAGAGCCAGGCGGGTGGCATCCTGGGCATGTTCAACATGTTCTCGGGTGGCGCACTTTCCCGCTTCACGATCTTTGCGCTGGGGATCATGCCGTACATCTCGGCGTCGATCATCATGCAGCTGTTGGCGATCGTCTCGCCGCAGCTCGAGGCGCTGAAGAAGGAAGGGCAGGCAGGGCAACGGAAGATCACGCAGTACACGCGGTATTTCACCGTGGTGCTCGCGACCTTCCAGGCGTTCGGTATCGCGGCTGCGCTGGAAAACCAGCCCGGCCTCGTCACCGATCCCGGCATGCTGTTCCGTCTGACGACGGTCGTGACGCTGGTTACCGGCACGATGTTCCTGATGTGGCTCGGCGAGCAGATTACCGAGCGTGGTCTGGGCAACGGTATCTCGATCATCATCTTCGGCGGGATCGCAGCAGGGTTCCCGAATGCCGTCGGTGGGCTGTTCGAGCTGGTGCGTACGGGTTCGATGAGCATCATTTCGGCGATCATCATCGTCGTTCTGATTGCCGCGGTGACTTACCTGGTCGTGTTCATCGAACGCGGTCAGCGCAAGATCCTCGTGAACTACGCGAAGCGCCAGGTCGGCAACAAGATCTACGGCGGGCAGTCGTCGCACCTGCCGCTGAAGCTGAACATGTCGGGCGTGATTCCGCCGATCTTCGCATCGTCGATCATCCTGTTCCCGGCAACGATTCTCGGCTGGTTCAGTACCGGTCAGCCGACGGGAAGCTGGATTTCCAATACGTTGCATAACGTTGCGGAAGCGCTGAAGCCGGGCCAGCCGGTCTATGTGCTGCTGTACACGCTGGCAATCGTGTTTTTCTGCTTCTTCTACACCGCACTGGTGTTCAACAGCAGGGAAACCGCGGACAACCTGAAGAAGAGCGGCGCGTTTGTTCCGGGCATCCGTCCGGGCGATCAGACCGCACGATATATCGACCGCATCCTCACGCGTCTGACGCTGGCCGGTGCGATCTACATCGTCTTCGTGTGTCTGCTGCCGGAATTCCTGGTGCTGCGCTGGAACGTGCCGTTTTATTTTGGTGGAACGTCGCTGCTGATCATTGTCGTCGTCACGATGGACTTTATGGCGCAGGTGCAGTCGTACGTTATGTCGCAACAGTATGAGTCGCTGCTCAAGAAGGCCAACTTCAAGGGCGGCAACATCCCAACGCGTTAATAAGGACTATGGCCAAAGACGATGTAATCCAGATGCAGGGTGAGGTGATCGAAAACCTCCCGAATGCGACCTTCCGTGTGAAGCTGGAAAACGGCCATGTCGTGTTGGGGCATATCTCCGGAAAGATGCGGATGCACTACATCCGCATTCTTCCGGGCGACAAGGTGACGGTTGAGTTGACGCCTTACGATCTGTCTCGTGCGCGGATCGTGTTCCGGGCGAAATGATTTGAAAAAAGGGTATTATCATGAAAGTGATGGCATCGGTTAAGCGCATTTGCCGCAATTGCAAGATCATCAAGCGCAAAGGCGTCGTTCGCGTGATCTGCAGCTCGGATCCGCGCCACAAGCAGCGCCAAGGCTGACCGCGCGTTTGTTTGCGCTTTTTGTTTGAGGAAAAACAATGGCTCGTATCGCAGGGGTTAACATCCCGAATCACCAGCATACCGAGATTGGCCTGACGGCGATCTTCGGTGTCGGCCGCACGCGCTCGCGCAGCATCTGCGCGGCAGCTGGCGTGGAATTCTCGAAGAAGGTCAAGGACCTGACCGACGCAGATCTCGAAAAGCTGCGTGAAGAAGTGGGCAAGTTTGTCGTCGAAGGCGATCTGCGCCGTGAAGTGACGATGAACATCAAGCGCCTGATGGACCTCGGTTGCTACCGTGGCGTCCGTCATCGCAAGGGCCTGCCGATGCGCGGTCAGCGTACGCGTACGAACGCACGTACTCGCAAGGGTCCGCGTCGTGCAGCGCAAGCGCTGAAGAAGTAAGCGGAACTGACACAGTTACAGGAAAACGTAATGGCTAAGGCTTCGAACACCGCGGCGCAACGCGTTCGCAAAAAGGTTAAGAAGAACGTCGCTGAAGGTGTGGTTCACGTCCACGCGTCGTTCAACAACACGATCATCACGATCACCGATCGCCAAGGCAACGCACTGGCATGGGCGACGTCGGGCGGCCAGGGCTTCAAGGGCTCGCGCAAATCGACGCCGTTCGCTGCTCAGGTCGCAGCCGAGTCGGCCGGCCGCGTCGCGATGGAATACGGCGTGAAGAATCTGGAAGTGCGGATCAAGGGCCCGGGCCCGGGTCGTGAGTCGGCAGTGCGCGCACTGCACGGCCTCGGCATCAAGATCACCGCGATTTCGGACGTCACCCCGATTCCGCACAACGGCTGCCGCCCGCCGAAGCGTCGTCGTATCTAAGAATGTGCTGGCACGCATGTGCTAGCGCATTGCCTGTCGCCGCTCAGCGTCGACGGGCGTTGCTTTTTTGATTGACTAAGCCCACCGTTCGCCCCAAAGGGAGCGGACTAGCGCGGATTTCGATCCGCGTGACTGATTGATAAAGGAATGCAAAGTGGCACGTTATATCGGCCCCAAAGCCAAGCTGTCCCGCCGTGAAGGCACCGACCTGTTCCTGAAGAGCGCGCGCCGCTCGCTCGCCGACAAGTGCAAGCTCGACAGCAAGCCGGGTCAGCACGGCCGTACCTCGGGCGCACGTACGTCCGACTACGGTACGCAGCTGCGCGAAAAGCAGAAGGTCAAGCGTATCTACGGCGTGCTGGAGCGTCAGTTCCGCCGCTACTTCGCCGAAGCCGACCGCCGCAAGGGCAACACGGGTGAAAACCTGCTGCAACTGCTCGAGTCGCGCCTCGACAACGTCGTGTATCGCATGGGCTTCGGCTCGACCCGCGCTGAAGCGCGTCAGCTCGTGAGCCACAAGTCGATCACGGTGAACGGCGTCGTCGCGAACGTCCCGTCGCAGCAAGTGAAGGCGGGTGACATCGTCGCGATCCGCGAAAAGGCGAAGAAGCAGGCGCGTATCGTCGAAGCACTGTCGCTGGCCGAGCAAGGCGGCATGCCGAGCTGGGTTGCAGTCGATGCGAAGAAGTTCGAAGGCACGTTCAAGCAAATGCCGGAACGCGCTGACATCGCAGGCGACATCAACGAAAGCCTGATCGTCGAATTGTATTCGCGTTAATCCGATTGACGGCCGAGGTACCCTGATTGCGTTGCGCAAGGAAGGGCCTCGGCTGTTTATTTTCTGGTTGTTACCGGTCAGCCTTATCGGTGTAACGAGCCGAGGGTATTGAAAAGGAAAGCCCATGCAAACCAGTTTGCTGAAACCCAAGATCATCGCCGTGGAATCGCTGGGCGAGAACCACGCGAGGGTGGTCATGGAACCGTTCGAACGCGGTTACGGCCATACCTTGGGCAATGCGCTTCGCCGCGTGCTGCTGTCGTCGATGGTTGGCTACGCGCCGACCGAAGTCACGATCGCCGGCGTGGTGCACGAGTACTCGACGCTTGATGGTGTGCAAGAAGACGTCGTCAACCTGCTGCTGAACCTGAAGGGCGTGGTGTTCAAGCTGCATAACCGCGACGAAGTGACGGTTACGCTGCGCAAGGAAGGCGAAGGCGTCGTTACGGCCGGCGATATCGAGCTGGCTCACGATTGCGAAGTCATCAACCCGAATCACGTGATCGCGCATCTGTCGAAGGGCGGCAAGCTCGACGTTCAGATCAAGATCGAGAAGGGGCGCGGTTATGTGCCCGGCAACGTCCGTCGCTACGGCGAAGACACGGCCAAGATCATCGGCCGCATCGTCCTCGACGCATCGTTCTCGCCGGTTCGCCGCGTGAGCTACGCTGTCGAAAGCGCACGTGTCGAGCAGCGTACCGACCTCGACAAGCTCGTGATGAACATCGAGACGAGCGGCGTGATCACACCGGAAGAAGCGATCCGTCAATCGGCCCGCATCCTGGTCGACCAGCTGTCCGTGTTCGCGGCGCTGGAAGGCACGGAAACGGCTGCCGAGGCTCCGTCGCGTGCACCGCAGATCGATCCGATCCTGCTGCGTCCGGTGGACGATCTCGAGCTGACGGTTCGTTCGGCGAACTGCCTGAAGGCCGAGAACATCTACTACATCGGCGATCTGATCCAGCGCACGGAAAACGAGCTGCTGAAGACGCCGAACCTCGGTCGCAAGTCGCTCAACGAGATCAAGGAAGTACTCGCTTCGCGCGGTCTCACGCTGGGCATGAAGCTCGAGAACTGGCCGCCGGCTGGTCTCGACAAGTAAGCCCGGTTGTTGCTGCAGTTGGCAAAGATGCGGATTTTCCTTTAAAATCCGCATCTTGCTTTTTTCGCTACCGGCCCGTGCACCCTTCGAGGTGCGATAGAAGAGCTGGATCAAAACTTTGAATCAAGGAAACTGAAATGCGCCATCGTCATGGTCTGCGGAAACTGAACCGCACGAGCAGCCACCGTCTGGCTATGCTCCGTAACATGTCCAACTCGCTGATCGAGCACGAAGTCATCAAGACGACGCTGCCGAAGGCGAAGGAACTCCGTAAAGTCGTCGAGCCGCTGATCACGCTCGGCAAGAAGCCGTCGCTGGCAAACCGTCGCCTGGCGTTCAACCGCCTGCGCGATCGTGACTCGGTGGCGAAGCTGTTCGACGTGCTCGGTCCGCGTTTCGCGAACCGTCCGGGCGGCTACCTGCGCGTGCTGAAGTTCGGCTTCCGCGTCGGCGACAACGCACCGATGGCACTGGTCGAGCTGCTCGACCGTCCGGAAGTCGACGAAACGGAAAACGTGCAAGAAGCTGAATAAGCTTCCGGTACGCAGCAGTATCTGAAAGGGGCCGAGCGATTGCTTGGCCCTTTTTGTTTTTGAGGCGCCGGCTGCGATCGATTGTCGCAGTCCGGTGCCGGCAGCGTTGCGCGGGCTGCGCTACGATACGGGGCAGCCGGCGTGGTTCCTGGGGGGGCAATCCGCGCCGGCAGGAGCCGGTAGGCCAGCCAGGAGGGTGCGGATGATAGTGGTGCTGATGCTGACGACGGTGCCCGATGCGGCGACGGCCGCGGCGCTCGCCGACGGCGCGCTCGACGCGCGGCTTGCCGCGTGCGTGTCGGAGCTCGGAGCGATCAAGTCGTGCTATCACTGGCAGGGCAAGGTCGAAACGGCCGACGAGATCCAGTTGCTGTTCAAGACGAGCCCCGTGCGGGCGCTCGAACTGGAACGATTTATTCTCGCGCATCATCCATATGAGACGCCCGAAATCGTCTCGTGGCAGGCGACGGCATCGGCCGCGTACGGCCAGTGGGTGACCAGCGAAACTCAACGTCTATTTCATGTTTAACGGTATGGCGCTTCCCGTGCGCGTGCGCGCGCTGCGGTTTCTTGCGGTCCTGTTGTCACTCGTGCTCGTGCTGGGCGGCCTGTCCGTCGCGCGCGCGGCCGACGATTTCCTCGATCCGTCGGTTGCGTTCAAGTTCAGCGCGAGCGAATCGCCGGGACAAGTGGACGTCCGCTTCAAGGTCGCCAACGGCTATTACCTGTATCGCGAGCGGTTCGCGTTCGCGGTGAAGAGCGGGCAGGCGACGCTCGGCGAGCCCCAATTGCCGGCCGGCCACGTGAAGTTCGACCAGACGTTCCAGAAGGACGTCGAGACCTATCGTGACGAAGTCGTGGTGCACGTGCCGGTCAGGCAGGCGTCGGGGCCGTTCCAACTCGCGGTGACATCGCAGGGGTGCGCGGATGAAGGGATCTGCTATCCGCCGGCCGAGCATGTCGTGAAGGTCGACGGCGCCGCGCTGGGTGCAGCCGCATCGTCGTCCGGCGACACGGCTGCCGCGGGCGGCTGGTTCGACAAGGTCACGAGCGCCGATTTCGCGCAGTCGCTGCTCGAAGGGCACGGGTTCTTCACGATCGTCGCGCTGTACTTCGTCGCGGGCGTCGTGCTGAGCCTCCTGCCCTGTTCGTACCCGATGATTCCGATCGTGTCCGCGATCATCATTGGCCAGGGTACGCGCGCGACGCATGCACGCGGCTTCGCGCTGTCGCTGACCTACGTGGTCGGCATGGCGCTGGTCTACACGGTGCTCGGCATCGCCGCGGCGCTGGTCGGCCAGAGTCTCGGCGCGTGGCTGCAGAACCCGTGGGTGCTCGGCGCGTTCGGCGTGCTGCTCACCGCATTCGCCGTATCGCTGATTTCGGGCAAGGACATTGCGCTGCCCGAGCGCTGGCAAAACGGCGCGGCCGAGGCATCCAGCGCGCGCCAGGGCGGCCACTTCGTCGCAGTCGCGGCGATGGGCGCATTGTCGGCGCTGGTCGTCGGCGCATGCATGACGGCGCCGCTGTTTGCGGTGCTCGCCTTCATCGCGCACACCGGCAATGCGTTGCTCGGTGGTGCGGCGCTGTTCGCGATGGGGCTGGGGCTCGGCGTGCCGCTGCTCGTCGTCGGCGTCGGTGCCGGGACGGTGCTGCCGCGCGCGGGCGCATGGATGGATGGCGTGAAGGTGTTCTTCGGCATCGTGCTGCTCGCGGCCGCGTTGTGGATCGTGTGGCCGGTGCTCGCGGGCGGCCTGAAGATGGTGCTCGCCGCGTTGTGGCTGCTCGTCGCGGCCGCTGCGCTCGGGTTGTTCACGCCGAATGCCGGCGCCGCGTCGATCTGGCACCGCCTGGGCCGTGGCCTGGGCGCCGCGCTCGCGATCTGGGCGGCGACGCTGCTCGTCGGCCTGGCCGCGGGATCGACCGATCCCGTCAAACCGTTGGCTGTGCTCGCGGCGCGCACGGTTGCGTCAGGCGGCGCAGCGGCTGCTGCCGGGCAGGACGGGCCCGCGTTCGCATCGGTGCGCTCCAGTGGCGAGCTCGACGCGCTGCTGAAGGCGTCGGGTCGGCCCGTGATGCTCGACTTCTACGCCGACTGGTGCGTGAGCTGCAAGGAGATGGAGCATCTGACGTTTGCCGACGCACGCGTGCAGGCGCGGCTCGCGCAGCTTCACCTCGTGCGCGCGGATGTCACCGCGAACAACCCGGACGATCAGGCGCTGCTCAAGCGCTTCAACCTGTTCGGGCCGCCGGGCATCATCTTCTTCGATCGCAGCGGCAACGAAATCGGGCGTGTGGTCGGCTATCAGGCAGCCGAGACGTTCCTGCGCAGCCTCGACCGGGCCGCTGTCCCGACGGTGTGACGGTGCCCGCCGGTGGCGAACCGGGGCGCTCGCGCGGCATGAGCTGGCGACTCGACGCCGGCAGGCGGTCTCGATCAAAGGCAAACAAAAAACGGCGGAACACCGAAGTGTCCCGCCGTTTTTCTTTCCGCCTGCCGGCGTGCGATCAGCGCTGGGCTTTCAGCAGGCGCGCGGCGTCGAGCGCGAAGTACGTGAGCACGCCGTCGGCGCCCGCACGCTTGAACGCGAGCAGCGATTCGAGCACGACCTTGTCATGGTCGAGCCAGCCGTTCATCGCGGCGGCCTTCAGCATCGCGTATTCGCCGCTCACCTGGTACACGTAGGTCGGGAAGCGGAACTCGTCCTTCACGCGACGCACGATGTCGAGGTACGGCATGCCAGGCTTGACCATCACCATGTCGGCGCCTTCGTCGATGTCGAGGCGCACTTCGCGCAGCGCTTCATCGCTGTTCGCCGGATCCATCTGGTAGGTCATCTTGTTGCCCTTGCCCAGGTTGGACGCCGAGCCGACCGCGTCGCGGAACGGGCCGTAGAACGCCGACGCGAACTTGGCCGAGTAGGCCATGATGCGCGTATGGATATGGCCGTCGCTTTCCAGCATCTCGCGGACGGCGCCGATGCGGCCGTCCATCATGTCCGACGGCGCGACGATGTCGACGCCGGCTTCGGCCTGAGCGCGCGCCTGATCGACCAGGATCTCGATCGTGTCGTCGTTGATCACGTAGCCGTTCTCGTCGAGCACGCCGTCCTGGCCGTGGCTCGTGTACGGATCGAGTGCGACGTCGGTCAGCACGCCGAGCTCGGGGAAGCGCTTCTTCAGCTCGCGCACCGCACGCGGGATCAGGCCTTCCGGATTGGCCGCCTCGCGGCCGTCAGGCGTTTTCAACGACGGCTCGATGGCCGGGAACAGCGACAGCACGGGCACGCCGAGTTCGGCGCATTGCTCGGCGACATGCATCAGCAGATCGACGGACACGCGCTCGACGCCGGGCATCGACGGCACCGCCTGCCGTTCGTTGGTGCCATCGACGACGAACACCGGATAGATCAGGTCGTCCGTGGTCAGGCGGTTTTCGCGCATCAGGCGCCGGGAGAAGTCGTCGCGGCGCATCCGGCGCGGACGATGAAGCGGATGGAAGCTCATGGCGATTGGGCAGAAATCAGGGCAGTAAGGGCCTTACGGAACCCTTAGGTCATTTTCGGGAGCGTTGGTATATGATAGCGATCGAGCGGCACGCGTCGCGTGCAACTCCCCGCTTCTCCTCCCTGAGCGGGTGCCTGTCGTTATTCGATTAGGCTGTTTGACCCGCCGTTTAACGGCGGGTTTTTTTATGAGCCGGCCGAATCCGCAGGCGCCGTCAGGTGCGCGCCGCCGTTCCCGGCCGCGCGTTGCCCGATCATTGTGCTACAGGCTCGCTTTTTTCGTCGGCGACGGACGGCCGCACCCAGCTCTCGATCAGCTCATGCGCCTCGTCGAGCCCCGTGCGCTTCAGTGCGGAGAACAGCTGGACCGTCAGCTTGCCCTGGACGCCCTGGTCGCGATACGCATCCAGACCTTTTTGCGTGGTCCGCAGCGCGTTGATGCTTTCCTGCCGCGTCAATTTGTCGCACTTCGTCAGCAGCGTGTGGATCGGCTTGCCGGTCGGCGTGAACCACTCGATCATGCGGCGATCGAGGTCGGTCAGCGGACGGCGCGAATCCATCATCAGGATCAGGCCGCAGAGCTGCGAGCGGGTCGCGAGGTAGGACGACAGCAGCATTTCCCAGTGCGCCTTCGCGGCGCCTGGCACTTCCGCGTAGCCGTAGCCGGGCAGGTCGACGATGTTCGCGACGGGCTCGGCGGCCGGGCCGACGGAGAAGTAGTTGATATGCTGCGTGCGGCCGGGCGTCTTCGATGCGAAGGCCAGCCGCTTCTGGTTGCACAGCACGTTGATCGCCGTCGACTTGCCGGCATTCGAGCGGCCCGCGAACGCGATTTCCGGCTGTACCGTCGGCGGCAGGTCGCGCAGATGGTTGACGGTCGTGTAGAAGCGGGCTTGATGGAGCAGAAAGGCCATGGGAACCGGAAGGACGGGCGGCGCGAGCCGCTTGGTGGAGGCGGGGTAGCCCCGATAGGCGCGGGAGCTTTCAACACGATATTGTACAATACGGCGGTTTTACCGAAGGCCTCAGGGCGCCTGCCTCGCGCTTTTATGTGGCTTCTGCGGTAGACTGGTCGCCGTCGTTTTTTGCAGAACCTCAAATTCCCACAAGACGAAACAGGGTGTGCGAATGAATCGACTGTGCAAGTCTCTGATGGTGCTTCAGGTTGCAGCAGGGTTCGTAGGTTTCGTAGCGGAGGCAAACGCGGCGGATGCGGCAAAGCCGGATCTGGACCGCGGCAAGGCGATTGCCGGGCAGGTCTGTGCGTCGTGTCACGGCGCCGATGGCAATAGCGCGTCGGGCAGTTTCCCGAAGCTTGCCGGCCAGCATCCCGAGTATCTGGTCAAGCAGTTGAACGACTTCAAGACGCAGCCGGGCACGAAGGGGCCGGTGCGTACCAACGCGGTGATGGTCGGATTCGCGAGTGCACTGAGCGCAGACGACATGCGCAACGTCGCCGCGTACTACGGGTCGCAGACGACGAAGCTCGGTACCGCACGCGATGCGGCGACCGTGCCGATCGGCCAGAAGATCTATCGCGGCGGCATCGCGGAGAAGGGCGTGCCCGCCTGCGCGAGCTGCCACGGGCCGACCGGGCAGGGGATTCCGGTCCAGTACCCTCGTCTGTCGGGGCAGTGGGCCGATTACACGGTCGCACAGTTGACCGCGTTCCAGCAGGGTGCCGGCGCGCGCAACAACAACGACGCGATGCATCAGATAGCGACGCGCCTGTCGGACAACGAGATCAAGGCCGTCGCGGATTACATCGCGGGCCTGCGTTGAGCGGTCGGTCGCGAATGGAATGACCGGGCGCCCGAAGGGCGTCCGGAGTCAGAACAAGAAAAGGGTGGGGCGCCGCACCGTTGCGGTTGCCTCGCCCTTTTTTGTCAGCACTCGCCGGGCCAAGCCGGGATGAAGAGGCTTGCAGGCGATGGGGGGCTGCGCCCCCCAGGCGAACACAGTGAGCGTGGGGGCTGTTTCCCCTTAGTCGGAGTTTGAATGAGCGTTACCACGTCGGGGTTGCAGTCGAAGTCGAGTCAGGGTGCGTCGAAGCGCGCGGTCGAGCTGCTGAGCTCGATGCGTTTCGCGATCGCGCTGCTGGTGGTGCTGTCGATCGCGAGCATCGTCGGCACGGTCCTGACCCAGGACGATCCGTATCCGAATTACGTGAACCAGTTCGGGCCGTTCTGGGCGGACATCTTCCGCTCGCTCGGCCTGTACAACGTGTACAGCGCGTGGTGGTTCATGCTGATCCTGATCTTCCTCGTCGTGTCGATCTCGCTGTGCGTGATCCGCAACGCGCCGAAGATGCTCGCCGATGCGAAGAGCTGGAAGGACAAGGTCCGCGAAGGCAGCCTGCGCGCGTTCCACCACAAGGCCGAGTACACGGCTTCCGGCGCGCGCGCGACCGTTGCGGCGACACTCGCCACGTTCGTCACCAAGGCCGGCTACAAGCACGTCGTGCGTGAAACCGACGGCGCGACGCTGATCTCCGCGAAGCGCGGTGCGATGACCAAGTGGGGCTACATCTCCGCGCACCTCGCGATCGTCGTGATCTGTATCGGCGGCCTGCTCGACAGCAACCTGCCGATCAAATTCCAGATGTGGATGTTCGGCAAGAGCCCGGTCAACACGAGCGCGACGATCAGCGAGATCTCGCCCGACCATCGCCTGTCCGCGTCGAACCCGACGTTCCGCGGCTATGCGTGGGTGCCCGAGGGCCAGTTCGTGTCGACCGCGATCCTGAACCAGCCGAGCGGCTCGCTGATCCAGGACCTGCCGTTCTCGATCCAGCTCAACAAATTCATCGTCGACTACTACACGACGGGCATGCCGAAGCTGTTCGCGAGCGACATCGTCGTGATCGATCGCGAGACCGGCCGGAAGATCCCGGCGCGCGTCGAGGTCAACAAGCCGTTCACGTACAAGGGCGTGTCGATCTACCAGTCGAGCTTCCAGGACGGCGGCTCGCAGATGCAGATGACGGCCTACCCGATGGCGGGCGGCAATGCGAAGACCTTCCCCGTGCAGGGCACGATCGGCAGTTCGGCGCCGCTGCAGATGCCGGGCGCCGACGGCGACACGATCGAGTTCTCCGATTTCCGCGCGATCAACGTCGAGAACATGGCCGACGCGAACGGCAAGCCGGACGTGCGCGGCGTCGCGAAGACGGCGTCGCTGAAGGAGGCGTTCGACGAACGGCTCGGCTCCGGCGCGAAGACGTCGAAGCCGATGCAGCTCCACAACATCGGCCCGTCCGTGCAGTACAAGATCCGCGGCAAGGACGGCCAGGCGCGCGAATTCAACAACTACATGCTGCCCGTCGACATGAACGGCGTGCGCGTGTTCCTCGCCGGCGTGCGCGCGAGCCCGAACGACCCGTTCCGCTACATGCGGATTCCGGCCGACGGCCAGGATTCGATCGGCGAATGGATGCACCTGCGCGCCGCGCTCGAGGACCCGGCCGTGCGTGCCGAAGCCGCCGCGCGCTTCGCGCAGCGTTCGCTGCCGGGCACCGACGCATCGCTGCGCGGCCGCCTGCAGGACAGCGCATCGAAGGTGCTGACCCTGTTTGCCGCCAGCGACGACAGCGTCGGCCGCGGCGCCGACGGCCAGCCGATCGGCGGCTTCCAGGCCGTGGCGACGTTCATCGACCGCTCGGTGCCGAAGGCCGAGCAGGAGAAGGCCGCGAGCCTGCTGCTGCGGATGCTCGAGGGCTCGATGTGGGAGGTCTGGCAGATCGCGCGCGAGCGGGCCGGTGAGCCGGCCGCCCAGCAGGGCACCGACACGGTCCGCTTCGTGCAGAACGCGATCAATGCGCTATCCGACAGCTTTCTATATGGATCGCCCGTCTATCTGCAGCTAGACTCATTCAAGCAGGTGCAAGCTTCGGTATTTCAGTTGACGCGCGCACCCGGCAAGAATCTGGTGTATCTTGGCAGCCTGCTGCTGGTCGCCGGCATCTTCTCGATGTTCTACGTGCGCGAACGGCGCCTCTGGTTCTGGCTCAAGGATGCCGGCCCGGGTGTCGAGGTGGTGATGGCGATGTCCACGGCCCGCAAGACCTTCGATTTCGAGAAAGAATTCGTGCAGACGCGCGACGCGGCCGGCGTCGCCTTGCGCGCCGCACCTCGCGACGCCGCGCCCGCCGGTGCGGCATCGACGGCCCGCCCGCCTGCCGGCGGCGGTTCCGATTCCGAGAATTCCACCCGGTAACATCATGGATCTCACGCAAGTCTCCTCTCCCCGTCGGGCGTCGGCCCAGGCCCCGGTTTCGGTGCCGCTGTTCGACGATCGTCCGTTCCTCGCGCGCCTGTCGCTGATCGACTGGCTGTTCGCACTGGCGCTCGTGGCGGGCGCGGGTTATGCGTTCGTGCACTACAACGCGCACATGGATTACTACGACAAGGCGGTGATGATCGGCACCGCGCCGGCGCTCGTCGCGCTCGGCTGGCGCTGGAAGCCGGCCCGGCTGATGATGGCGTCGATCGCCGTGCTGTCGCTGCTGTCGATCCAGATCTACCAGGGCGATCTCGCGCGCGCCGATTCTGCGTTCTTCCTCAAGTACTTCCTGTCGAGCCAGTCGGCGATCCTGTGGATGAGCGCGTTGTTCGTGCTCGCGACGATCTTCTACTGGATCGGCTTGCTCGCGCGCTCGGAAACGGGCGCCGCGATCGGCCAGAAGCTCACGTGGGTCGCCGTGCTGATGGGCTTCACGGGGCTGATGGTGCGCTGGTACGAGTCCTACCTGATCGGCGCCGACGTCGGGCATATCCCCGTATCGAACCTCTACGAAGTGTTCGTCCTGTTCAGCCTGATCACCGCGCTGCTCTACCTGTATTACGAAGGCCACTACGGCACGCGCTCGCTCGGCGCGTTCGTGCTGCTGGTCATCAGCGCGGCGGTCGGCTTCCTGATGTGGTACTCGGTCGCGCGCGATGCGCAGCAGATCCAGCCGCTCGTGCCTGCGCTGCAGAGCTGGTGGATGAAGATCCACGTGCCGGCGAACTTCATCGGCTACGGCAGCTTCGCGCTGTCGGCGATGGTGTCGGTCGCGTACCTGATGAAGGAGCGCGGCGTGCTCGCCGACCGCCTGCCGACGCTCGAGGTGCTCGACGACGTGATGTACAAGTCGATCGCGGTCGGTTTCGCGTTCTTCACGATCGCGACGATTCTCGGCGCGCTGTGGGCGGCCGAGGCATGGGGCGGCTACTGGAGCTGGGATCCGAAGGAAACCTGGGCGCTGATCGTGTGGCTCAACTACGCGGCGTGGCTGCACATGCGGCTGATGAAGGGCCTGCGCGGCGCGGTTGCCGCCTGGTGGGCACTCACGGGCCTGCTCGTGACGACGTTCGCGTTCCTCGGCGTCAACATGTTCCTGTCCGGGCTGCACAGCTACGGCAAGCTGTAAGATTTCGGCCGTTCGTCCGACTATAAGACCGCCGGCGCACTGCGTGCCCGGCGGTTTTCTTTTGTAACGGGCGGGCGATTCGGGCGTCGAACGGCGCGTGGTGGGTCGGGTCGAACGCTCATGAAGCGTGCGCGCGGCGCATGCAGGAGGAGCAGCACGATGTGGATCAAGCGCCCTTTGCGGAACGTACTGACCGGCGCCGATATCGCGCACAGCGAGATCACGCCGCGCGCGGTGTTCGAGAACCGGCGGCGCGTCCTGCAGGCGGCCGGCCTCGCGGCGGCGGGCGGGCTGTTCGGCGGCAGCGGCGCGGCATTTGCCGCGTATGCGTCGCCCGACGTGCGGGCGGCGAAGCTCGCGGCGAAAACGAACCCGAAGTTCGTCGCGGCCGACAAGGCGACACCGTTCAAGGACATCACGTCCTACAACAACTTCTACGAATTCGGCACCGACAAGAGCGACCCGGCGCAGAACGCCGGCACGCTGCGGCCGCGCCCGTGGCGCGTGAGCGTCGAGGGCGAGGTGCTGCACCCGAAGGTGTTCGATCTCGACGAACTGCTGAAGCTCGCACCGCTCGAGGAGCGCGTGTACCGGTTGCGCTGCGTCGAAGGCTGGTCGATGGTGATCCCGTGGATCGGCGTGCCGCTGTCCGAGCTGATCAAGCGTGTGCAGCCGACCGGCAATGCGAAATACGTGCAGTTCATCACGCTGGCCGATCCGTCGCAGATGCCGGGCCTCTCGACACCCGTGCTCGACTGGCCGTATTCGGAAGGGCTGCGGATGGACGAAGCGATGAATCCGCTGACGCTGCTGACGATGGGCGTCTACGGGCAGGTGCTGCCGAACCAGAACGGTGCGCCGGTGCGAATCGTCGTGCCGTGGAAGTACGGCTTCAAGAGCGCGAAGTCGCTCGTGAAGATCCGCTTCGTCGACAAGCAGCCGAAGACGAGCTGGAACACGTACGCAGCGAATGAATACGGCTTTTATTCGAATGTGAACCCGAACGTCGATCATCCGCGCTGGAGCCAGGCGACCGAGCGGCGCATCGGCGAGGACGGCTTCTTCACGCCGAAGCGCAAGACGCTGATGTTCAACGGCTACGGCGATCTGGTCGCGTCGATGTATCAGGGCATGGACCTGAAAAAGAACTTCTGAGCGCGATGGTGAGAAACGACATGCCTCCTTCGACGCTGACACCCGCGCGCGCAGCCGGCGCCGGATCGACCGCACGCGCGGCCCGGGCCGGTGCTCATCGTACCGGCGCGCAGCGCTGGCTCGTGCCGGCCAAGATGCTGGTTTTCGCGGCCGGCCTCTATCCGCTTGCGCGTCTCGTGCTGTTCGGGCTGACCGACCGGCTCGGCGCGAACCCGATCGAATTCATCACGCGTTCGACCGGCCTGTGGACGCTCGTGATGCTGTGCATCACGCTTGCCGTCACGCCGCTCCGGCGCATGACGGGCTTCGCGACGCTGCTGCGCTTTCGCCGGATGATCGGGCTGTTCGCGTTCTTTTACGCGACGCTGCACTTCACGACCTACCTGTGGTTCGACAAGTGGTTCGACGTCGTCGCGATCCTGAAGGACGTCGGCAAGCGCCCGTTCATCACGGTCGGCTTTGCCGCGTTCGTGCTGCTGATCCCGCTCGCTGCGACCTCACCGCGCGCGATGGTGCGCCGGCTCGGCCGCCACTGGGCGACGCTGCACGGCGCGATCTACGCGATCGCGCTGTTCGGCGTGCTGCACTTCTGGTGGATGAGGGCCGGCAAGCACAATCTCGCGCAGCCGAAGCTCTACGCGGCGATCGTCGCCGCGCTGCTCGGCTGGCGGCTGGTCGCATGGGGATGGCGGCGCGTGCGCGCGTGACGGCCCGGCCTGCAAAAACAAAAGGCGATGACCGGGAAGTCATCGCCTTGTTTCGCGAGCCGCGCGGGCGGCGTCGCGTCGTTACTGCGCGACAGCCGGGCCTGATGCCGGTGCGGGCATTTTCGATGCGTCGCTCGACAGCTCGGGTGACAGCGTGAGCGGCGTGCCGGACGAATCGGGCACACTGTCGGATGACGCGTTTTCATCGGTCGGCTTCACGTCCGACGGCGGCGTGTCCTGCTGCTGGATCGGCTTGGGCAGCGGAGGCACGGTAGGCAGATAGAGCGCGCCGCTTTGACCGCAGCCGGCAAGAATCGCCAAAGCCGCTACAATCGCGCTCATCCGGAAAACGACTCGCATGATCGTCCCTGAACAATTGAACCGATAGAGTTTAGCATGTCCGATACCGAATACCTGACCCGTGCCGAGGCTGTGCTGGCGGCCGTCGAGCGTACCGTCGACGCCGCGAACGACGGCGACCACGACATCGATCTGGAACGCAACGGCAGCGTCCTGACGCTGACGTTCGAGAACGGCTCGAAGATCATCGTCAACCTGCAGCCGCCGATGAAGGAAGTGTGGATCGCCGCGAAGGCGGGCGGATTCCACTACCGTTTCATCGACGGCGAATGGCGCGATACGCGCACCGGCACCGAGTTCTACGCGGCGCTCACCGAATACGCGACGCAGCAGGCCGGCCTGCCGATCACGTTCAGCGCGTGACGGCGGGGGTGCCGGGCCCCGAACGTCGGACCAAAAGAAAAAGCGCCCCGCGGGGCGCTTTTTTCATGTCCGGGGCCGCGGGTCAGTGGCCGCGGAACAGGTTCATGATGTCCTGCTTTTCCTGCTCGTCGACGTGCGGCGCCGGCGCCGCTTCGTCGACATTCTGCGCGGCCGGCGCCTGCGGCACACCGACCGTCGACACGAAACCGTGCCCCGGCGTGAAGTCGGTGAAGTACAGCTCGCTGCCGAGCGACTCGACGCCGTCCGGCACCGTCGGCTTGAACTCGGGCACGCCCTTCAGCGCGGCGCCCATGTAGTCGATCCAGACCGGCAGCGACAGGCCGCCGCCGGTTTCGCGATCGCCGAGGCTGCGCGGATTGTCGTAGCCGATCCACGCGATCGCGGCGAGCGTGTGCTGGTAGCCGGCGAACCACGCGTCGTGCGAATCGTTCGTCGTGCCGGTCTTGCCCGCGAGGTCGGTGCGCTTCAGGATGTTGGTCCGCGCGCCCGTGCCGCGCTGCGCGACGCTCTGCAGCAGGCTGTTCATCACGTATGCGTTGCGCGCGTCGATCGCACGCGGCGCGTTCTGCTCGGCGACGAGCGGCTGTGCGCGCGCGACGATCGCGCCGTTCGGATCGGTGACTTCGGCGATCAGGTACGGATTGACGCGGTAGCCGCCGTTCGCGAAGACCGAGTACGCGCCGGCCATCTGCAGCGGCGTGACCTGGCCCGCGCCGAGCGCCATCGGCAGGTAGGCCGGATGGCGCTCGGCGTCGAAGCCGAAGCGCGTGATGTACTGCTGCGCGTACTTCGTGCCGATGTGGTTCAGGATCCGGATCGACACGAGGTTGCGCGAGCGCTGCAGCGCGGTGCGCATCGACATCGGACCTTCGAAGCCGCCGCCGTAGTTCTTCGGCTCCCACGGCTGGCCGCCCGTTTCGGCTGCGCTGAAATACAGCGGGCCGTCGTTGATCACGGTTGCCGGCCCGAGGCCCTTGTCGAGCGACGCCGAGTAGATGAACGGCTTGAACGACGAACCCGGCTGCCGCCACGCCTGCGTGACGTGGTTGAACTTGTTCTTGTTGTAGTCGAAGCCGCCGACGAGCGAGCGGATCGCGCCGTCCTGCGGGATGATCGACAGGAACGCGCCTTCGACCTGCGGCAACTGCGTGATCGACCATTTGCCGGTGTCGCTCTTCACGACGCGGACGATCGCACCCGGGCGGATGCGGCGGTTCGGCTGCGCGTTGGTCGACAGCGCGCCCGACGCGAAGCGCAGGTTGTCGCCTTCGATCGTCGCAGTGCTGCCGTCGATGAACGCGACCGTGATCTGGCGCGGGCTCGCGGCCGTGACGACCGCGGCAATCAGTTCGCCGTTGTCGGCGTGCTCGAGCAGCGCGTCGTCGATCGCCTGTTCGCGGTCGTCCGCACCGGCCGGCAGCTCGATGAAGCCTTCCGGCCCGCGATAGCCGTGCCGGCGCTCGTAATCCATGATGCCCTTGCGCAGCGCGGTGTACGCGACCTGCTGGTCCGCGGAATCGATCGTCGTGACGACGTTGAAGCCGCGCGTGTAGGTTTCCTCGCGGTACTGCGCGTACATCATCTGTCTGACCATTTCCGCGACGTACTCGGCGTGCACGCTGAAATCGCGGCCCGGGCCCTTGACGACGAGCGGCTGCGCGACGGCCTCGTCGTACTGCTCGCGCGTGATGAAGTTCAGCTCGAGCATCCGCTGCAGGATGTATTCCTGGCGCACCTTCGCGCGCTTCGGGTTCACGACCGGGTTATACGCGGACGGCGCCTTCGGCAGCCCCGCGAGCATCGCCGCCTCCGCGAGCGTGATGTCCTTCAGGTCCTTGCCGAAATAGACCCGCGCGGCGCTCGCGAAGCCGTACGCACGCTGGCCGAGATAGATCTGATTCATGTAGACCTCGAGAATCTGATCCTTCGTCAGCGCGCGCTCGATCCGGTACGCGAGCAGCATCTCGTAGATCTTGCGCGTGTAGGTCTTCTCGCTCGACAGGAAGAAGTTGCGCGCGACCTGCATCGTGATCGTGCTCGCGCCCTGCGATGCATGGCCGTTCGTCAGCGCGACGAAGCCGGCGCGGATGATGCCGGTGAGGTCGACGCCGCCGTGATCGTAGAAGCGTGCGTCCTCGATTGCGAGGATCGCCTTCTTCAGCGAGTCGGGTACGTCCTTGAAATGGACGACGTCGCGGCGTTCCTCGCCGAATTCGCCGATCAGCACGTGATCGGACGTATAGATGCGCAGCGGCACCTTCGGGCGATAGTCGGTCAGCGCGTCGAGCGACGGCATGTTCGGCCACGCGACGACGAGCGCATAGCCGAGCACGAGGCCGCCGGCCACGACGAGGGCCACGCACATCGCGGCGAAGCCGAGCAGGACTTTTTGCCACCAGGGCCGCTTTTTCGGCTCCGGGGCGGGAGGCGGGGACGTAGGAGTCGTGGATTGCATAGGCATACCGGAAAACAGTCTCGCGATTATAGCTGCCCGGTAAGACCGGTCCTGACGCGGGGGCCCCCCGCCGCAAAGCCGCGGGTTGCCGTGTCTTCAGCATAGCCCGCGCACGGCTGTTCCGAGCCGATGCTGGCCGTCCGGCCGACTGTCGGCCGAACGCGCCGCTTTGCAGAATCAAGTCTCGGAAACGCGGCGTGGGTCGCGACGATCGCGGGAGGCAGGGATGGCGGGACGATGGATGGCGCGGTTTGCGCAGGGCAGGCACGGGGCGACGGGAATCGACGTCGGGGCGGACGAGGTGAGGGTGGTCGCGCTGAGCCGGCGCGCCCGTGCTGTCGATGTGCGCGTCGAAGGGCTCGAGCGGGAGCCGGTCGGGCTGGCGGGCGGGCCGGAAGACGCGCGCTGGGCGGCGGTCGCTCGCTCGCTGGCGGCGGCCGTGTCGCGGCTGTCGGCGGCGGGTGTGCGGTGCGAGGCGTGCGGCGTGATGGCGCTGTGCGATGAAGAGATCCGTACTGCGACGCTCGACCTGGCCGGGCGTGACGACGTCGAGGATGCCGCGCGGCAGGCGGCCGAGCGCATTTCGGGGCTGGCGCCGGACAGCCTCGCGTTCGACTGGCGGCAGGATGGCGGCGCGCAGTCTGGCGAGATCGAGGTCGCGGTGGCCCCGCTGGCGCTGCTCGAACGGCGGATCGACGTGGCCGCCCAGGCCGGTGTCGACTTGACGGCCGTCGACGGCGAGTCGGCGGCCGCGCTGCGCGCGTTGCGTTATGCGGCGCAGTTCGAACTCGACGCGCACGGTCCCTATGCCGCGCTCTGGTTCAGCGACTCGGGCGTGCGAGCGTGGCGGGTCGACGGTGCGCTGGCCGCGCAGGTGCTCGCGCTGTCAGGCGCCGTGCCGGAGGCGTTCTCCGACGCATTGCGCCAGCGCGTGCTCGGGGCCGTGCGTTGCGTACTCGTGGCCGGGGACGAGCGGTGCATCACCCGCTTCGGGACGTCCGTCGCCGATATCGGCGACGTGCTCGGCGCGGTTGCGGTGCCGTTCGACTGCACGGGCTGGGATGGGCAGCCGTGCCCGCCCGCCGGCATGCCGGGCGGCCCTGCATTCGCCGTCGCGTTCGGGCTGGCGTTGCGCGGGGTGTGGGAATGATGGCCGGTCGCATGCCGGCAAGCGGGGCAGGGCCGGCTGCGGTCGATCGTGCGGGGCTCGGCGGCTTCAACCTGCTGCCGTACCGCGAGCGGCTGGCGCAGGCGTTGCGACGTCGCCGGGCCGCGCAGTGCGGGACGGCAATCCTGCTCGGCGTGCTCGGCGCCGGTCTGTGGACGGGTGCTGCCGCATGGTTGCGGTGGCGCGCGGACGCCGAGCGCGCAAGCGTGGAGACGCGGCTGCGGCAGTTGCAGCCGCAGGTGCAAGCCGCGACGCGCGCCGCCAGTGCAGCTGCCGCCGCCGCTCAGCGCGGCGCGCAGGCTGCCGCGCTTGCGGCGCCTTACCGGCGCGTCGCAGCGCTGCTGGCGACACTGGCGCAAGTGCGAGACGACGCGATTCGGCTCGACACGCTGCGCACGACGCCGACGGGTGCCGAGCTCGATGCGCGCGCCACGAGTTACCGGGCGGCCGAGCGATGGCTCGCCGGGATGGCACGCGAGCAGCGCGACTGGCGGATCGATATCGACGCGTTGAAGCCTGCTTCGGATGCACCGGTCGCCTCGACGGGGATGCCGTTCCGGTTCTCGGTTCAACTGCGCTGGCACGACGCGATGCCGTCGCGGAAAGCGTCGGGAGGTGGCGCATGACGGTGATCGTGCATCGGCCTGCGCCGCCCGGCGAAACATGGCTGCACGGCATGCGGCGCGTGTCGCCCGCGGCTGCACATGCTGGCGGCTGCGTGCTGGCGTTCGCGGCGGTGCTGGCGGGCGGCATTCATCTGGCGAATGCCGCCGACTGGAGCGGGCTCGCGCACAGTCGCACGTTGCTGGCAGCGGCGCAGGGGCGTGAGGTCGGCGCACAGCGCATGCTTGCGGCCGCAGGGCAGCGACGCGACGAACGTCCGGCACCAGCGCGCGGCGACCGCTTGCCGCCTGCGCCGGAATGGGCCGCGCTGATGCTGGAACTGGCCGATCTCGCCGCGTCGAGCGGGCTGCGTCGCGTATCGATCGAACCGCGGCAAGCCGGCGGTGAGGCGCCGGACGGCCGGCGCACGGTGCGTGTTGTCGCGGATGGCGGTTTTCGCGCGTTGTTGCATATGGTCGGCGGGCTGGCGGGCTTCCCGGTGCTGGCAGTGCCGTCGGCGCTGCATGTCGAGCGAGGATTACAGGCGGCGCGCGTGGAAATGTCCGTCGACGTTTTTCCGGCGCTGCCGGCGGCAACTGGCGCTGGCGGCACGGTGTCGGTTCCTGCAGCGGCGCTCGACGACGACCCGTTCGACACAGCCGGCTTGCCCGCAGCGGATGGTCAGGCGGCCCGCCTGGCCGGCACGATTCGCGATGCGCGTGCCGGTCTTGCGCTGTTCGACGGCGGCGACGGCACGTTCACCGCCGTGGCGCCCGGCGAAGCGTTCGGGGTTGCGCGCGTGGTGCGTGTCGAGCCCGCGGCCGTGACGCTTGCGACGGCGGACGGGGCGCACCGGCTCGTCCTCGACGACGGAGGCCGGCCATGATGAAGTACAGATGTGGGGCGCTCGCCGTCGTCTGGGCCGGATTGACGGCGGCCGGGGCAAGCGCGTCATTGCCACCGCTGCCGGCTGCCTGGCCAGCAGCGGTGATGGATGCGCAGGTGCCGGGCCTGCCGCTGCCCGGAGGCTTGGTCGATGGCGTGGATGAAGCGGTGTCGGCAGAGGTCGGCCCGCAACGGATCGATCAGGCGGCTCACGCGGCGCTTCAGGCGGAAACCGCCGCTCCGGCTCCCCGGCTGGAGGGGCCGCCGATCCCGTTGGTGCCGCCGGCCCGGATCAGCGACGACGCGTCACGGCAACCGGGCGATGCGGACGACGCGCGGCGGATCTCGCTGAATCTGCAGGGCGTCGGTCTCGCGGCCGCGTTCGACGCGTTCGCGCGGTTCACGGGGCTCAATATCGTCGTCGGCGAGCAGGTGCGCGGCACCGTCACGTTACGTCTGAACAATGTCCGCTGGCGTGATGCATTCGACACGCTGCTCGACACGCACGGGCTCGCGATGTCGCGGCGCGGCAACGTAATATGGGTCACGCCGGCGGCCGAGTTGGCCGCGCGCGAACGCGAGCGCTTCGAAATGCACGCGCGTGCCGCCGATCTGGAGCCGCTCGCGAGCCGTACGTTCGCGCTGCACTACCCGCGCGCGCAGGACGTGCAGCGGCTGCTGGCAGGCGCGACCGGCCAGCGCCTGCTGTCGAAGCGCGGCGCCGCGGCGGCCGATTCGCGCACGAACCAGCTGTTCGTCACCGATCTCGAACCGCGTATCGCGCAGATCGCGGGCCTGATCGACGCGATCGACCGGCCGTCGCGGCAGGTCCGGATCGAGGCGCGCATCGTCGAGGGCGAACAGGGCTTCTCGCGCAATCTCGGCGCACGCGTCGCGCTGCGTGCGCAGGGGCGCCCGCCGGCGGGCGACGGCACCACGTTCACGACGGACGCGCGCAACGCGCTCGACCTTGCCGCGCGGCCGCTCGGCGGCTTCGAGGCGGCAACTGCCGGCTTCACGCTGTTCGCCGCGCCGCTCAGCCGGGTACTCGACGTCGAACTGAGCGCGCTCGAGGCGCAAGGGCGGGGCCAGATCGTTTCGCGTCCGCGCGTGGTGACCGCCGATCGCGTCAAGGCCATCGTCGAGCAGGGTTCGGAGCTGCCGTATCAGGCGAAGGTCGGCAACGGCGTGAGCGGCGTGCAGTTTCGCCGCGCGACGCTCAAGCTCGAGGTCGAGCCGCAGATCACCCCGGATGGGCGCGTCGTGCTCGACCTGGACGTGACGAAGGACAGCGTCGGCGAGCCGACGGCGGCCGGCCCGGCGATCCATACGAAGCACGTGCAGACGCGCGTCGAGGTGGAGGACGGCGGGACGGTCGCGATCGGCGGGATCTACGAGCAACTGCGCCGGAACGATGTGACGCGCGTGCCGCTCTTGGGCAAAATACCGATTCTGGGCGCGCTTTTTCGGCATCGCGCGCAGCGCGACCAGCGCAGCGAACTGGTCGTCTTCATCACGCCGACCGTCGTCGATGCGCGCTGCGACGCGCGCGGCGCGGCCGGCGCGAATCCCGAGAAAACGGGGCCGGAAGCCGCCGGCGCAGGCTCGACAAGGCAGCCGCTTTGCCAGTAAGCTGCGCCACACACCAGCAAGATTGAAGCAGAGGAAGCCGTTGCAAGCGCGGGACCCACATGCAAACGTATTTTTCGTCGGCCTTATGGGAGCGGGTAAGACCACCGTGGGCCGTGCGGTCGCGCGTCGTCTCGACAGGACGTTCTTCGACTCCGACCACGAAATCGAGGCCCGCACGGGCGCGCGCATTCCGGTGATCTTCGAGCTGGAGGGCGAGGCCGGGTTTCGCGATCGCGAAACGCAGGTGATCGCCGATCTCACGCAGCGCGAGAACATCGTGCTCGCGACGGGCGGCGGCGCGGTGCTGCGCCCTGAAAATCGCGACTGCCTGAAGAGCAATGGCATCGTCGTCTATCTGCGTGCCAATCCGCACGATCTGTGGCTGCGCACGCGCAAGGACAAGAACCGCCCGCTGCTGCAGACCGAAGATCCGAAGGGGCGCCTCGAAGCGCTCTACGAAGTGCGCGACCCGCTGTACCGCGAATGCGCGGATTTCGTCATCGAGACCGGCCGTCCGTCGGTCAACGGCCTCGTCAACATGGTGCTGATGCAACTCGAACTGGCGGGCGTCATCGCCAAGCCGCTACAAGCATGATTACTGTCAACGTCGATCTGGGCGACCGCGCCTATCCGATTCATATTGGCGCCGGCCTGATCGGCCGCGCCGAGCTATTCGCGCCCCACATCAAGGGTTCGTCCGTCACGATCGTCACGAACACGACGGTCGATCCGCTTTACGGCGACGCGCTGCGCGCGGCGCTCGCGCCGCTCGGCAAGCAGGTGTCGACGGTCGTGTTGCCGGACGGCGAGGCGTACAAGAACTGGGAAACGCTGAACCTGATCTTCGACGGCCTGCTGACCGGGCGCGCGGATCGCAAGACGACGCTCGTCGCGCTCGGCGGCGGCGTGGTCGGCGACATGACGGGCTTCGCCGCCGCGTGCTACATGCGCGGCGTGCCGTTCATCCAGGTGCCGACGACGCTGCTGTCGCAGGTCGATTCGTCGGTCGGCGGCAAGACGGGCATCAACCACCCGCTCGGCAAGAACATGATCGGCGCGTTCTACCAGCCGCAGGCCGTGATCGCGGACATCGGCGCTCTGGCGACGCTGCCCGAGCGCGAACTGGCGGCCGGCGTCGCCGAGATCATCAAGACCGGCGCGATCGCCGATGCGGAATTCTTCGACTGGATCGAGGCGAACGTCGACGCGCTGAACCGTCGCGAGCCGGCAGCGCTCGCGCACGCCGTGAAGCGCTCGTGCGAAATCAAGGCGAGCGTGGTCGCGGCCGACGAGCGCGAAGGCGGCCTGCGCGCGATCCTGAACTTCGGCCACACGTTCGGCCATGCGATCGAGGCCGGGCTCGGCTACGGCGAGTGGCTGCACGGCGAGGCGGTCGGCTGCGGGATGGTGATGGCGGGCGACCTGTCGGTGCGGCTCGGCCTGCTCGACGAAGCGTCGCGGCAGCGGCTCGACGCGGTGATCGCGGCCGCGCACCTGCCGACCCGTGCACCCGCGCTCGGCGACGCGCGCTACATGGATTTGATGCGCGTGGACAAGAAGGCTGAAGCCGGCGCGATCAAGTTCATCCTGCTGAAGCGATTCGGCGATACGCTGATCACGCAGGCGCCGGACGAGGCCGTATTCGCTACACTGGCGCAGACGACCCGCTAATGGCGGCCCGGATGCCCCGGCGCCCCTGACATGGAGGAGACGTGAGCGAGACATCCAGCAGCACACTGCCCGAAGCCGGCCGCGCATCCGCTGCGCCGGTGGCCGAGCCGCCGACGCTGGCGGCGCTGGAAGCCCATCTCGCTCCGTATGCCGCACACGCGTCGCAGTCGCGCGGCCGCCGCCATCCGGAAACGCCGCCGGCGGCGCGCACCGAATTCCAGCGCGACCGCGATCGCATCGTCCATTCGACCGCGTTTCGCCGGCTCGAATACAAGACGCAGGTCTTCGTCAATCACGAAGGCGACCTGTTCCGGACGCGCCTCACGCACAGCCTCGAGGTCGCGCAGATCGCGCGCTCGGTCGCGCGCAACCTGCGCCTGAACGAGGATCTCGTCGAGGCGATCTCGCTCGCGCACGATCTGGGCCATACGCCGTTCGGCCATGCCGGGCAGGACGCGCTGAATGCATGCATGCGCGAGCACGGCGGCTTCGAGCACAACCTGCAGAGCCTTGCCGTCGTCGACGAGCTCGAGGAACACTACGGCGCGTTCAACGGGCTGAACCTGTGCTTCGAGACGCGCGAGGGCATTCTGAAGCACTGCTCACGCGAGAATGCGCGCAAGCTCGGCGCGCTCGGCGAGCGCTTCCTGCAGGGCCGCCAGCCGTCGCTCGAAGCGCAGCTCGCGAACATCGCGGACGAAATTGCCTACAACAACCACGATGTCGACGACGGCCTGCGTTCCGGCCTGATCACGATCGAGCAGCTCGCGGAAGTCGAGCTGTGGCAGTGCCATTACGAAGCGGCGCTCGCCGAATTCCCGCACCTCGAAGGCCGCCGTCTCGTGCACGAGACGGTGCGCCGCATCATCAACACGCTGATCGTCGACCTGATCGACGAGACGACGCGCAATCTCGCGCGCGTCGCGCCCGCGTCGCTCGACGACGTGCGCGCCGCGCCGCCGCTCGTGTCGCACAGCGCGACGGTCGCCGCGCAGGCGGCCGCCCTCAAGCGTTTCCTCTTCAAGAACCTGTATCGCCACTACAAGGTGATGCGCATGGCGAGCAAGGCGCAGCGCGTCGTCACGGGGCTGTTCGACGCGTTCATCGACGATCCGCGCCTGCTGCCGCCGCCGTACCAGTCGGACGACACGGCGCAGCAGCCGCGTCTCGTCGCGCACTACATCGCCGGAATGACCGACCGCTTCGCGCTGAAGGAATATCAGCGCCTGTTCGTCATCAACGACAACTGACTGTCACAAACGATCACTAGACTTCGCCGGTTCAATGGCGACGGAAATGTTGCATACGCTGTTGGTAACGTTTTCATAGGAGAGAGGTCGATGAAGAAGAAGCCTGCGGGGACCATGGTTCGTTCAATCGCGCTCGGCGGCGCGCTGATGTTCGGTGTGCAGCACGTGGCGCTCGCCGCGACGGAGATCCAGTTCTGGCATGCGATGGAGGCCGCGCTCGGCGAGCGGGTCAACGCGATTGCCGAGCAGTTCAACGCGTCGCAGAGCGACTACAAGATCGTGCCGGTCTTCAAGGGCACCTACGACCAGGCGCTTGCTGCCGGCATCGCCGCCTATCGCAGCGGCAACGCGCCGGCGATCCTCCAGGTCTATGAAGTCGGCACGGCCACGATGATGCAGGCGAAGAAGGCCGTCGTGCCCGTCTACGACGTGTTCAAGCAGGCCGGCGTGCCGCTCGACGAAAAGGCGTTCGTGCCGACCATCTCGAGCTACTACAGCGACGCGAAGACGGGCCATCTCGTGTCGATGCCGTTCAACAGCTCGACGCCGGTGCTGTACTACAACAAGGACGCGTTCAAGAAGGCCGGGCTCGACCCGAACCAGCCGCCGAAGACGTGGGCCGACGTGCAGGCCGATGCCGAGAAGCTGCGCAAGTCGGGGATGGCGTGCGGCTTCACGACCGGCTGGCAGGGCTGGATCCAGCTCGAGAACTACAGCGCATGGCACGGGCTGCCGTTCGCGAGCCGCAACAACGGCTTCGACGGCACCGACGCCGCGCTCGAATTCAACAAGCCGCAGCAGATCGCGCACGTCGCGTTCCTGCAGCAGATGGCGAAGGACGGCACGTTCACGTACGCGGGCCGCAAGGATGAAGCGTCGGCGAAGTTCTACAGCGGCGACTGCGGGATCATGACGACGTCGTCGGGCGCACTCGCGAACGTGCAGAAATTCGCGAAGTTCAGCTACGGCACGGGCATGATGCCGTACGACGCGAACGTGAAGGGCGCGCCGCAGAACGCGATCATCGGCGGCGCGAGCCTGTGGGTGCTGGCCGGCAAGGATCCGGCGACCTACAAGGGCGTCGCGAAATTCCTCGCATACCTGGCATCGCCGGCCGTCGCCGCGAAGTGGCACCAGGACACGGGCTACCTGCCGGTCACGACCGCCGCGTACGACCTCACGCGCCAGCAGGGCTTCTACGCGAAGAACCCGAGCGCCGAAACCGCGATCAAGCAGATGCTGAACAAGCCGCCGCTGCCTTACACGAAGGGGCTGCGTCTGGGCAACATGCCGCAGATCCGCACGATCGTCGACGAGGAGTTCGAGCAGGTCTGGGCGCAGAAGAAGTCGCCGAAGGACGCGCTCGATTCGGCGGCCTCGCGTGGCGACGAGCTGCTGCGCCGCTTCGAGAAGTCGGGCGGCTGAGCTCGCATCGCTTCGTGCCGCCGGCCGCGCCGCGCATGCGTGCGTGCGGTCCGGCGGCGCGGTTTCCTTTCCGTTTCGCCTGACCGGATATCCGCGATGCAATCCCGTTCCCGCTTCGGTACGAGCCTGGTGCCGTACCTGCTGATCGCGCCGCAGCTCGCGATCACCGCCGTGTTCTTCCTGTGGCCGGCCGGCGTCGCGCTGTGGCAGTCGACGCAGATGCAGGACGCGTTCGGCACGTCGAGCGAATTCGTCGGCTTCGCGAACTTCACGCGCCTGTTCGCCGATCCGCTGTACCTCGATTCGTTCCGCACGACGCTCGTGTTCAGTTCGCTCGTCACGGTGAGCGGGCTCGTCGTGTCGCTGCTGCTCGCCGCATGCGCCGACCGCGTGATCCGCGGCGCGCGCGTGTACCGCACGCTGCTGATCTGGCCGTACGCTGTCGCACCGACGATCGCGGCCGTGCTGTGGGCATTCCTGTTCAACCCAAGCATCGGCCTGATCACGTATGCGCTCGCGAAGGGCGGCATCGTGTGGAACCATGCGCTGAACGGCGGGCAGGCGATGTTCCTCGTCGTGCTCGCGTCGGTGTGGAAACAGGTGAGCTACAACTTCCTGTTCTTCTACGCGGGCCTGCAGGCGATCCCGCGCTCGCTGATCGAGGCGGCGGCGATCGACGGCGCGGGGCCGGTGCGACGCTTCTTCAACATCGTGCTGCCGCTGCTGTCGCCGACGAGTTTCTTCCTGCTGGTCGTGAACCTCGTCTACGCGTTCTTCGACACCTTCCCGGTGATCGACGCGGCCACCGGCGGCGGCCCGGCGCAGAGCACGAAGACGCTGATCTACAAGATCTTCGCGGAAGGCTTCCAGGGGCTCGACATCGGCAGCTCGGGCGCACAGTCGGTCGTGCTGATGATCATCGTCGTCGGGCTCACCGTGATCCAGTTCCGCTTCGTCGAACGCAGGGTGCAATACGCATGATCGAAAATCGCAAGGGCTTCGACCTGTTCTGTCACGCGGTGCTGGTCGCGGGCATCGTGCTGATCGTGTTCCCCGTCTACGTCGCGTTCTGCGCGGCGACGATGAATGCGCAGGAAGTGTTCACGGTGCCGCTGTCGCTGGTGCCGAGCACGCACCTGTTCGAGAACATCGCATACATCTGGGGGCACGGCAGCGGCGGCACGACGGCGCCGTTCGGCCGCCTGCTCGTGAACAGCTTCGCGATGGCGCTCGGCATCGCGGTCGGCAAGATCGCGGTGTCGATCCTGTCCGCGTACGCGATCGTCTATTTCCGCTTTCCATTCCGCAACACGGCGTTCTGGCTGATCTTCGTCACGCTGATGCTGCCGGTGGAAGTGCGGATCTTCCCGACCGTGCAGGTCGTGTCGACGCTGCACCTGACGAACACGTACGCGGGGCTCACGCTGCCGCTGATCGCGTCGGCGACCGCGACGTTCCTGTTCCGCCAGTTCTTCATGACGCTGCCCGACGAGCTGATGGACGCCGCGCGCATCGACGGCGCGGGGGCGCTGCGCTTCTTCTGGGACGTCGTGCTGCCGCTGTCGAAGACGAGCATCGCGGCGCTGTTCGTGATCACGTTCATCTACGGCTGGAACCAGTATCTGTGGCCGATCCTGATCACGACGGAGGCGTCGCTGTCGACGGCGGTGGTGGGCATCAAGACGATGATCGCGAGCGGTGACGCCGCGACCGAATGGCAATACGTGATGGCGGCGACGCTGCTGGCGATGATTCCGCCGCTCGTCGTCGTGCTGGCGATGCAGCGCTGGTTCGTGCGCGGCCTCGTCGATTCCGAGAAATAAATGACGGACGGCAACCGGGAGAAAGACCAAGTATGGCTGCGCTGAGCTTGAAGGGCGTCAGGAAATCCTACGACGGCAAGCAGCATGTGCTGCATGGCATCGACGTCGAGATCGCCGACGGCGAATTCATCGTGCTGGTCGGCCCGTCGGGCTGCGGCAAATCGACGTTGCTGCGGATGATCGCGGGGCTCGAGAGCGTGACGGACGGCGAGATCGCGATCGGCGAGCGGGTCGTCAACGCGCTGGAGCCGAAGGATCGCGACATCGCGATGGTGTTCCAGAACTATGCGCTGTACCCGCACATGACGGTCGCGCAGAACATGGGCTACGGGCTGAAGATCCGCGGGATCGAGCGTGCGACGATCGACTCGCGGGTGGCCGCGGCCGCGAAGATCCTCGAGCTCGAGCCGCTGCTCGCGCGGCGGCCGCGCGAGCTGTCGGGCGGCCAGCGGCAGCGCGTCGCGATGGGGCGCGCGATTGTGCGCGAGCCGTCGGTGTTCCTGTTCGACGAACCGTTGTCGAACCTCGACGCGAAGCTGCGCGTGCAGATGCGGCTCGAGATCCAGCGGCTGCATGCGCGGCTCGCGACGACGAGCGTCTACGTGACGCACGACCAGATCGAGGCGATGACGCTCGCGCAGCGCGTGATCGTGATGAATCGCGGCTACGCGGAGCAGATCGGTGCACCGGTCGACGTGTACGAGAAGCCGGCGACGGTGTTCGTCGCCGGCTTCATCGGCTCGCCCGCGATGAACCTGCTGCACGGCCGGCTGTCGGACGACGGCGCGACCTTCACGGTCGCGGGCGGCGGCCCCGCGCTGCCGGTCGCCGGCGCGCCCGGTATCGGCGCGGAGATCGCCACCGGGCGCGACTGGGTGCTCGGCGTGCGCCCCGAACACATGACGCCGCAGCCGGGCGTCGCGCAGGCGACGCTGCCCGTCGACTCGTGCGAGCTGCTCGGCGCGGACAATCTCGCGCACGGCCGCTGGGGCAATCACGACGTCGCGGTGCGCCTGCCGCACGCGGACCGTCCGGCGCGCGGCACTGCGCTGGCGGCCGCGCTGCCCGCGCACCGGCTGCATTTCTTCGATCCCGAGACCGGCAAGCGTGCCGGCTGAACCGGCTGACCTTGCAGAGAGACCGACGATGATTTCCCGTACCGACTGGCCCTATCCGCGCGTCGTCGCCCATCGCGGCGGCGGCACGCTCGCACCGGAGAACACGCTCGCCGCGCTCGACGAGGGCGCGCGACGCGGACACCGGATGGTCGAGTTCGACGCGAAGCTGTCGGCCGACGACGTGACGTTCCTGCTGCACGACGACACGGTCGACCGGACCTCGAACGGCCAGGGGGCGGCGGCGGGCATGCGTTATGCGGCGTTGGCCGCGCTCGACGCGGGCGCGTGGCTCGACGTGCGCTTCGCGGGCGAGCGGATGCCGACGCTCGAGGCGGCGGCGGCGCGCTGCATCGCCCACGGCCTCGCCGCGAATGTCGAGATCAAGCCGTGCCCGGGACGCGAGCGCGAGACGGGGCAGCGCGTGGCGGCCGATGCGGCCGCGTACTGGCGTGATGCCGCGATCCCGCCGCTGCTGTCGTCGTTCTCGTTCGATGCGCTGCAGCAGGCGCGTGCGACCGTGCCGGCGCTGCCGCGCGGGATGCTCTACGAGGCCGTGCCGGACGACTGGCATGCGCAGGTCGTCGGCGCGCTCGGCTGCGTATCGTTGCATGCGGACCACAAACGGCTCGACGAACCGCTGGTGCGTGCGATCAAGGCGGCCGGGCTGCGCATCCTGGCGTACACGGTGAACGACCTCGAACGGGCGCGCGAACTCGCGCGCTGGGGCGTCGACGCGGTCTGCACGGACCGGATCGACCTGATCGGCCCCGATGCGCTGGACGACATCGCATAGCAGTGGGCACCGCGCGATGGCGGATGCGGGAAGACCCTGAGACAAAAAAACGACGCCCCGGCGGGATTTCGCCGGGGCGTTTTGCATCGTGGAGACGTTACGTCACGAAAATTCCGCTACAAATTGCAGCAGGATTAACCATTCCCCAAATATTCGACTACGCTTAGAAGCGGTAACCGACGTTCAGGTACGTGACGATCGGGTTGAGCGAGATCTTCGCTTTCGACGTTTCGGTCAGCGTACCGACCGGCGTCCGGCGGGCCGTCGTGAAGGTCGCGGTCACGCTGACCGGGATGTACGAGATCGACAGGCCCCCGAACCAGTGTTTCGTGAAGTTGTACGAGAAGCCGGCGTTGAAGACGGGCGCCCACTGGTTGCTGGTCGTTGCGCTGGTCGGGCCGCCGAGCACGCCGTTCTCGAACGTGCCGTTCGTGATCTTTGCGCCGGTGAACCAGACATACGTCGCGCCGACGCCGACATACGGACGGAACTTCGCGTTGGCGTCGTTGAAGTGGTAGCGAAGCAACACGGCGGGGCTCCACTGGTACGCACGGCCGAGTACGCCGAACTTTTCGAACTGACCCTTGCCGGTAATGTCGAACTTCGGCGGTATCCCCATCACGAGCTCGGTGGAGATGTGGTCGGTGACGAAGTAGCCAGCGGCGAGCCCAAGCGTATCGGCGTCGTTGATGCCGGCGCCCGTGTTGGGAATCGATTGGTTGATGGGCGTGCCGCCAACGCCGTACACGAACAGCGGATCGCTGCTGTCCTGCGGCGAAAGGTGCAGCCAGCCGGTGCTGACGTAGAAATCACCTGCGGATTGTGCATGTGCCGTACCGCCCGCGAACGTGAATGCGAGCGCTGCGGCCCCCGTAATGGCCAGTTTTCGTTTCATTGTGTCTCCTCCGATCAAAGGCGTGCTCATTATGACGACTGCGTTTAAAACCAAACAAGCTCGTAAGTTAGAGTTTTCACCCTAGGATTAGTACGACCGTACGTATCCGCGCACCGACAGGACGGGCATTCTACGCAGGTGCGCACTTTCGGACCTCCGGGTATTTCCTAACGCGTTCAAACGGACATTCAGCATGGCACGGTTAGCACGACTCTACGTTCCCGACCAGCCGCAGCACGTGATACTGCGCGGCCTGGATCAGCAACCCGCGTTCGTCGACGACCAGGACTACGAACTCTTCATCGATTGCCTGAAGGCCGCCGCGCGCGATCATCACCTGTCGGTGCACGCCTATGTGCTGCTGCCGCGTCAGGTGCAACTCCTGGTGACCCCGAGCGACGAGGCGAGCCTGCCGAAAGCGATGCAGGCCGTCGGCCGCCGCTACGTCGCGCATTTCAACCGGCGCTATTCGCGGCGCGGCACCCTTTGGGAAGGCCGCTATCGCGCGACCGTGATCGAAGGCGAGCGCTATTTCCTGCTCGCGAGCCGCGTGGTCGAGATGAGCCCGGTGCGCTCGCAGCTCGTCGCGACGCCGGAAGCCTATCGCTGGTCGAGCTACCGGCATCACGTCGGGCTCACCGTCGACAGCCTGATCACCGACCATTCGCTCTACTGGGCGCTCGGCAACACGCCGTTCGACCGCCAGCGCGCGTACAAGGAGCTGTGCGAGCAGCCGCTCGACGAGCGGCAGGCCGACCAGTTGCAGCAGGCGACGCTGAAGGGCTGGGTGCTCGGCGGCGAGAACTACCGCGAGTGGGCGGCGCGCACCGCGAACCGGCGCGTGTCGCCGCTGCCGCGCGGACGCCCCAGAAAGGTGCGCGAGAACACGCCGCCGATCCAGCAATAACGCGGGACCGGCGGCCGGGAAGCGGCGCTGGGGGCGCCGCTTCTTTTTGCACCAAAACGATACGGCCCCAATAAAACAGCACCAGATCGAGGCATTCATTTAATTGGGGTTCAATCAAGCGGTTTTTGTTGCTATTCCTTTGATTCGTCGCGTATATTCCGAATTCCGGTGGCCCGGGCGAAGCATGCCCATCCACTGTCGGCCGCGCCGCCTCCCGTCGGGAGCGGGATCGATGGCAACAACAAAACGGTTCAACGGCCCTCCAGGCCCCCTTTACGACGGTGTCCCCATGAACGACCACCAGCAGCCGCTCGCCGCGGTGCCCGCCGCACAAGGTCTGTACGACCCGCAAAACGAACACGACGCCTGTGGCGTCGGCTTCGTCGCTCACATCAAGGGCAAGAAGAGCCACGAGATCATCCAGCAGGGTCTGAAGATCCTCGAGAACCTCGATCACCGCGGCGCGGTCGGCGCCGATCCGCTGATGGGCGACGGCGCGGGCATCCTGATCCAGATTCCGGACGCGTTCTATCGCGAGGAAATGTCGAAGCAGGGCGTGATGCTGCCGCCCGCCGGCGAATACGGGGTCGGGATGATCTTCCTGCCGAAGGAAAACGCATCGCGTCTCGCGTGCGAGCAGGAGCTCGAGCGCACGGTGAAGGCCGAAGGCCAGGTCGTGCTCGGCTGGCGCGACGTGCCGGTCGACCATGCGATGCCGATTTCGCCGACCGTGAAGGCGAGCGAGCCGCTGATCCGCCAGATCTTCATCGGCCGCGGCAAGGACATCATGGTGACGGACGCGCTCGAGCGGAAGCTGTACGTGATCCGCAAGACGGCGAGCCACCGCATCCAGGCGCTGAAGCTCAAGCACGGCAAGGAATACTTCGTGCCGTCGATGTCGGCGCGCACGGTCGTCTACAAGGGGCTGCTGCTGGCCGGCCAGGTCGGCGTGTACTACCGCGACCTGCAGGACGCGCGCGTCGTGTCGGCGCTCGCGCTCGTGCACCAGCGCTTCTCGACCAACACGTTCCCGGCGTGGGAACTGGCTCACCCGTACCGGATGATCGCGCACAACGGCGAGATCAACACCGTGAAGGGCAACGTGAACTGGCTGAACGCGCGTACCGGTGCGATCGCGTCGCACGTGCTCGCCGACGACCTGCCGAAGCTGTGGCCGCTGATCTACCCGGGCCAGTCGGACACCGCCTCGTTCGACAACTGTCTCGAACTGCTGGTGATGGCCGGCTACCCGCTCGTGCATGCGGTGATGATGATGATCCCGGAAGCGTGGGAACAGCACACGCTGATGGACGACAACCGCCGCGCGTTCTACGAATACCACGCCGCGATGATGGAGCCGTGGGACGGCCCGGCCGCGATCGCGTTCACCGACGGTCGCCAGATCGGCGCGACGCTCGACCGTAACGGCCTGCGCCCGGCGCGCTACATCGTCACGGACGACGACCTCGTCATCATGGCGTCGGAAGCCGGCACGCTGCCGATCCCCGAATCGAAGATCGTCAAGAAGTGGCGCCTGCAGCCGGGCAAGATGTTCCTGATCGACATGGAACACGGCCGCATCATCGACGACAAGGAACTGAAGGACAACCTCGCGAACGCGAAGCCGTACAAGAGCTGGATCGACGCCGTGCGCATCAAGCTCGACGAGATCGAGCCGAAGGCCGAGGAAGTCGCGGCCGGCCGCACGCAGGGCGCCGCGCTGCTCGACCGCCAGCAGGCGTTCGGCTATACGCAGGAAGACCTGAAGTTCCTGATGGCGCCGATGGCGCAGCAGGGCGAAGAGGCCGTCGGCTCGATGGGCAACGACTCGCCGCTCGCGGTGATGTCGAACAAGAACAAGACGCTCTATCACTACTTCAAGCAGCTGTTCGCGCAGGTCACGAACCCGCCGATCGACCCGATCCGCGAGAACATGGTGATGTCGCTCGTGTCGTTCATCGGCCCGAAGCCGAACCTGCTCGACACGAACAATATCAACCCGCCGATGCGTCTCGAAGTGTCGCAGCCGGTGCTCGACTTCAAGGACATCGCGAAGATCCGCGCGATCGACCAGTACACGGGCGGCAAGTTCAGCGCGTACGAACTGAACATCTGCTACCCGGTCGCGTGGGGCAAGGAAGGCATCGAGGCGCGCCTCGCGTCGCTGTGCGCGGAAGCCGTCGACGCGGTGAAGTCGGGCTACAACATGCTGATCGTGTCGGACCGCAAGACGGACGCCGAGCACGTCGCGATTCCGGCGCTGCTCGCCACGTCGGCGATCCACACGCACCTCGTGCAGCAAGGGCTGCGCACGAGCACGGGCCTCGTCGTCGAAACGGGCTCCGCGCGTGAAACGCACCACTTCGCGCTGCTCGCGGGCTACGGCGCGGAAGCCGTGCACCCGTACCTCGCGATGGAAACGCTCGCGAAGATGGCCGAAGGCCTGCCGGGCGACCTGTCGCCGGAGAAGGCCGTCTACAACTTCACGAAGGCGGTCGGCAAGGGCCTGCAGAAGGTGATGTCGAAGATGGGCATCTCGACGTACATGTCGTACACGGGCGCGCAGATCTTCGAAGCGCTCGGCCTGTCGAGCGACCTCGTCGAGAAGTACTTCAAGGGCACGGCGTCGAAGGTCGGCGGCATCGGCCTGTTCGAAGTCGCGGAAGAGGCGATCCGCCTGCACCGCGACGCGTTCGGCGACAGCCCGGTCCTGCGCGACATGCTCGACGCGGGCGGCGAGTACGCGTACCGCGTGCGCGGCGAAGACCACATGTGGACGCCGGATTCGATCGCGAAGCTGCAGCACGCGACGCGCAGCAACTCGTACCAGACGTACAAGGAATACGCGCACCTGATCAACGACCAGACCAAGCGTCACATGACGTTCCGCGGCCTGTTCGAGTTCAAGGTGTCGCCGGCGAAGGCGATTTCGATCGACGAAGTCGAACCGGCGAAGGACATCGTCAAGCGTTTTGCGACGGGCGCGATGTCGCTCGGTTCGATCAGCACCGAAGCGCACGCGACGCTCGCGATCGCGATGAACCGGATCGGCGGCAAGTCGAACACCGGCGAAGGCGGCGAGGACGAAAAGCGCTATCGCAACGAACTGCGCGGCATTCCGATCAAGTCGGGCGAGACGCTGAAGTCGGTGATCGGCGACGAGATCGTCAGCGACATCCCGCTGAAGGACGGCGATTCGCTGCGCTCGAAGATCAAGCAGGTCGCGTCGGGCCGCTTCGGCGTCACCGCCGAGTACCTCGCGTCGGCCGACCAGATCCAGATCAAGATGGCGCAGGGCGCGAAGCCGGGCGAAGGCGGCCAGCTGCCGGGCCACAAGGTGTCCGAATACATCGGCAAGCTGCGTTACTCGGTGCCGGGCGTCGGCCTGATCTCGCCGCCGCCGCACCACGACATCTACTCGATCGAGGATCTGGCGCAACTGATCCACGACCTGAAGAACGTCAACCCGAGCTCGAGCATCTCGGTGAAGCTGGTGTCGGAAGTGGGCGTCGGCACGGTCGCGGCCGGGGTCGCGAAGGCGAAGGCCGATCACGTCGTGATCGCCGGCCATGACGGCGGCACGGGCGCATCGCCGCTGTCGTCGGTCAAGCACGCAGGCACGCCGTGGGAACTCGGCCTCGCCGAAACGCAGCAGACGCTGGTGCTGAACCGCCTGCGCGGCCGTATCCGCGTGCAGGCCGACGGCCAGATGAAGACGGGCCGCGACGTCGTGATCGGCGCGCTGCTCGGCGCGGACGAATTCGGCTTCGCGACGGCGCCGCTCGTCGTCGAAGGCTGCATCATGATGCGCAAGTGCCACCTGAACACGTGCCCGGTCGGCGTCGCGACGCAGGATCCGGTGCTGCGTGCGAAGTTCAAGGGCCAGCCCGAGCACGTCGTGAACTACTTCTTCTTCGTCGCCGAGGAAGTGCGCGAGATCATGGCGCAGCTCGGCATCGCGAAGTTCGACGACCTGATCGGCCGCGCCGACCTGCTCGATACGCGCAAGGGCATCGAGCACTGGAAGGCGAAGGGCCTCGACTTCTCGCGCGTGTTCTACCAGCCGGAAGAGTGCGAGGACGTCGCGCCGCGTCACGTCGACGTGCAGGATCACGGCCTCGAGCGCGCGCTCGACCACGTGCTGATCGAGAAGGCGAAGGCCGCGATCGAGAACGGCGAGCATGTGTCGTTCATCCAGCCGGTGCGCAACGTGAACCGCACGGTCGGCGCGATGCTGTCGGGCGTGATCGCGAAGAAGCACGGCCATGACGGCCTGGCCGACGACGCGGTGCACATCCAGCTGAAGGGCACGGCCGGCCAGAGCTTCGGCGCGTTCCTCGCGAAGGGCGTGACGCTCGACCTCGTCGGCGACGGCAACGACTACGTCGGCAAGGGCCTGTCGGGCGGCCGGATCATCATCCGACCGACCAACGACTTCCGCGGCAAGTCCGAGGAAAACATCATCTGCGGCAACACGGTGATGTACGGCGCGATCGAAGGCGAAGCGTTCTTCCGCGGCGTCGCGGGCGAGCGCTTCTGCGTGCGCAACTCGGGCGCGACGGCGGTCGTCGAGGGCACGGGCGACCACGGCTGCGAATACATGACGGGCGGCACGGTCGTCGTGCTCGGCGAGACGGGGCGCAACTTCGCGGCCGGCATGTCGGGCGGCCTCGCGTACATCTACGATCCGGAAGGCATGTTCGCGGCGAAGTGCAACAAGTCGATGGTCGCGCTCGAGCCGGTGCTGCAGCAGGCCGAGCAGGAGCGCACGGTCGATCGCGCACTCTGGCACGCAGGCACGACGGACGAAGCGCTGCTCAAGGGGCTCGTCGAGCGTCACTTCCAGTTCACGGGTTCGCCGCGCGCGAAGTCGCTGCTGGAAAACTGGGACGCGGCGCGCCGCCAGTTCGTGAAGGTGTTCCCGCACGAATACAAGCGCGCGCTGGGCGAGATCGGTGCGAAGAAGGCGGCGAAGGAAGTGCTGGCCGCCTGAGCGACGAACGACATAGCGAATGCCGCGCGCGCATGATTGCCGCGCGCGGCTCCCCCACCCGATACACCGAACAGAAGAGCACCTTATGGGCAAGGCAACCGGTTTTCTGGAGTTCGAACGCCGCCACGAGGCGTACGAAGCACCGCTCACGCGCGTGAAGCACTACAAGGAATTCGTCGCGGCACTGACCGACGCGGACGCGAAGGTCCAGGGCGCGCGCTGCATGGATTGCGGCATCCCGTTCTGCAACAACGGCTGCCCGGTCAACAACATCATCCCGGACTTCAACGATCTCGTTTACCGCCAGGATTGGCAGCAGGCGATCGAAGTCCTGCACTCGACCAACAACTTCCCGGAATTCACGGGCCGCATCTGCCCGGCGCCGTGCGAGGCCGCGTGTACGCTCGGGATCAACGAAGACCCGGTCGGCATCAAGTCGATCGAGCACGCGATCATCGACAAGGCCTGGGCGGAAGGCTGGGTGAAGCCTGAGCCGGCCGCGCACAAGACGGGCAAGAAGGTTGCCGTCGTCGGCTCGGGCCCCGCGGGCCTCGCCGCCGCGCAGCAGCTCGCGCGCGCGGGCCACGACGTGACGGTGTTCGAGAAGAACGACCGCGTCGGCGGCCTGCTGCGTTACGGGATTCCCGACTTCAAGCTCGAGAAGTGGCTGATCGACCGCCGCATGCGCCAGATGGAAGCGGAAGGCGTGACGTTCCGCACCAGCGTGTTCATCGGCAAGGATCCGCTGCCCGAGTCGATCGGCAGCCTCGCGAAGGAAACCATTTCGCCGGACACGCTGAAGGAAGAATTCGACGCGGTCGTGATCGCCGGCGGTTCGGAAACGCCGCGCGACCTGCCGGTGCCGGGCCGCGAGCTCGCGGGCGTTCATTTCGCGATGGACTTCCTGCCGCAGCAGAACCGCGTGAACGCGGGCGACAAGCTCGTCGACCAACTGCTCGCGAAGGGCAAGCACGTGATCGTGATCGGCGGTGGCGATACGGGTTCGGACTGCGTGGGCACGTCGAACCGTCACGGCGCGAAGCAGGTCACGCAGTTCGAACTGCTGCCGCAGCCGCCGGAAGAGGAAAACAAGCCGCTGGTGTGGCCGTACTGGCCGATCAAGCTGCGCACGTCGTCGTCGCACGAGGAAGGCTGCGAGCGCGACTGGGCGGTTGCGACGAAGCGTCTCGAAGGCAAGAACGGAAAGGTCGAGAAGCTGATCGCGGTGCGCGTCGAGTGGAAGGACGGTAAGATGCAGGAAGTGCCGGGCTCCGAGTTCGAGATGAAGGCCGATCTCGTGCTGCTCGCGATGGGCTTCACGCAGCCGGCAGCGCCCGTGCTCGACGCGTTCGGCGTCGCGAAGGACGCGCGCGGCAATGCGCGTGCGGCGACCGAAGGCGATCGTTCGTACTACACGTCGGTCGACAAGGTGTTCGCGGCAGGCGACATGCGTCGCGGCCAGTCGCTGGTGGTGTGGGCGATCCGCGAAGGCCGCCAGTGCGCGCGCTCGGTCGACGCGTACCTGATGGGGCATTCGGAGCTGCCGCGCTGAGCTGAATGCAGCGAGCGGGTTTCGATGAGAGCCGGGCGTCCGAAAGGGCGCCCGGTTTTTTTGTGGCCGGAGCACGCCGATGCCGGTCGGCCAGCCGATCGCGCGTGTTCCGCGACGCCGTCCGATTCGACCGCTGCGCTGGCACTCGCCATTTTCGCGAAGCGTCGCCTAATCTGATCACATCCGTCGCTGATTTTCCGTCATCTCGATTCCTTTCGTTTTGTAATAATCCTTGAAAACTGTCATATCATGTCGCCCCTCGGGCCGCGTTCGCGGTGGCTGCATGTGATTGACCCTATTTACAAGGACTCTGGATGGAAGCATTCGTGCATGGGCTGATCGACGCCGTCAACGGCGTGTTGTGGAACTACGTGCTGATTGCGCTGCTGCTCGGCGCCGGTGCGTGGTTCACGGTGCGGTTCCGGATGATCCAGTTGAAGGCGCTGTTCCTCAGCATGAAACTGGTCGGCAGCAAGGGCGAGCCGGGCAGCATCTCGTCGTTCCAGGCGTTCGCGACCGGGCTCGCGAGCCGCGTCGGCACCGGCAACATCGCCGGCGTAGCGGTCGCGCTGACGGTCGGCGGGCCGGGGGCGATCTTCTGGATGTGGATGACGGCGCTGGTCGGGATGTCGTCCGCGTTCGTCGAGGCGACGCTCGCACAGATCTTCAAGGTGTCGCACGCGGACGGCAGCTATCGCGGCGGCCCCGCGTACTACATCCAGACCGGCCTGCGTTCGCGCGGCTTCGGCGTGCTGTTCTCGCTGTCGCTGATCCTCGCGTTCGGCTTCGTGTTCAACGCGGTGCAGGCCAATGCGATCGCCGACGCGTTCCATACGTCGTTCGGCTGGAGCCGCGAGACGGTCGGCCTCGGTCTCGTCCTGCTGAGCGCGCCGATCATCTTCGGCGGCATCCGCCGCATCGCGACGGTCGCGCAGGTGATCGTGCCGCTGATGGCGATCGGCTATCTCGCGCTCGCGGTCTACGCGGTCGCGACGCACATCGCGTTGGTGCCGGGCGTGATCGCGCTGATCGTGAAGAGCGCGTTCGGCCTCGAGCAGGCGGCGGGCGGCCTGACGGGCTATGCGGTCAGCCAGGCGATCGCGATCGGTGTGAAGCGCGGGCTGTTCTCGAACGAGGCGGGGATGGGCAGCGCACCGAACGCGGCCGCGACCGCGAGCACGCGGCACCCCGTCACGCAGGGGCTGATCCAGATGCTCGGCGTGTTCGTCGACACGATCGTGATCTGCAGCGCGACCGCGTTCGTGATCCTGCTGTCGGGCCAGTACGAGCTCGGCACCGGCATGGAAGGCGCGGCGCTCACGCAGCGCGCGATCTCGAGCCACGTCGGCGATTGGGGTGGCATCTACATGGCCGTGGCGATCTTCTTCCTCGCGTTCTCGTCGGTGATCGGCAACTACGCGTATGCGGAAGGCAACGTCGAATTCATCACGAAGCGGCGCGGCGTGCTGCCGCTGTTCCGCGTCGCGGTGCTCGGGATGGTGATGTTCGGCAGCGTCGGACAACTGCCGCTCGTATGGGCGATGGCCGATACGAGCATGGGGCTGATGGCGATCATCAACCTGATCGCGATCCTCGCGCTCGGCAAGTATGCGCACGCCGCGTGGGCCGACTATCGCCGCCAGCGCGCGGCAGGCATCGCCGATCCGGTGTTCACGCGCCACACGATCCCGGAGCTCGCGCGCGTGCTGCCGGCCGACGTATGGGGCGAGCATGGCCCGCTGCCGCAGCGTCCGGCTTCGGCCGCTACGGCGAGCGCGCCGCGTGCCGCGGTGAGCGAGTCATGAACGGCGACCGGCTCCGTGCATTCGTCGCGCTGGTGCCCGATGCGGCGTCGCGCGACGCGCTGCACGCGTTGCCGGTCACCCGCGGAGCGCGGCGCACGCTGCCCGCGCAACTGCACGTGACGCTCGCGTTCATCGGCGCGATCGAACGGGAACGTTGCGACGCGCTGGCCGCGCACCTGCCCGCGCTCGCAGCCGCGCATGCGCTGCCGCTGCTACCGGTCGAGCGGATCGCGTGGTGGCCGAGCCTGCCGCGCGCAAGGCTGATCGTCGCGGAACTCGAGGCCGATCCGGCCTGCGTCGCGCTGAATGCGGGGCTGGCCGCGCTGCTGGATCAGCTCGGCGTGCCGGTCGACCGGCGGCCGTTCCGGCCGCATGTGACGCTCGCGCGGCTGCCGCGCGACGCGGTCGGACAGCCCGCGCACGGTGGCGCGCCCGGGCGGCCGGTCGTGCTGCGCATCGAAGCGCTGACGCTGTTCGAAAGCAGGCTGTCGCACGAGGGTGTGTCGCATCGGCCGATCGTATCGGCGCCGATCGCATGGGCGGAAGGCCGGGCGGCGCGGTGAGCGGCTCTTGCGATGCAATGCGATGGTTGCGCGCTGCGCATGGCACGCCGGCGCAGCGCGCCGACGGTGTCGCCCGGCGCCGAGCCTACCGGCCGTAGCGCGCGAGCGTCAGGCCCGACAGGTCGATCTCCGGCTCGCGCCCGGTAACGAGATCCGCGACCACCTTTCCCGAACCCATCGACATCGCCCAGCCCGTCGAGCCGTGGCCGACATTGAGCCAGAGCCCGTCGATCCCGCTCGCGCCGACCAATGGCGGCCCGTCGGGCGTCATCGGCCGGCGGCCGACCCAGAAGCGTGCCGACGTGCGATCGGCCGCGTGCGGGAACCAGTCGTCGAGCACCTTCATCAGCGTATCGAGCGCCTGCTGCCGCAGCGCCGCGTGCCGGTTGCCGAGCTCCGCGGTGCCCGCGACGCGCAGCGTCGGGCCGAAGCGCGTGATCGCCGTCTTCAGCGATTCGTCCATCAGCGCGGCGCGCGGCGCCTTTTCATCGTCGACGACCGCGAGCGTCGCCGAGTAGCCTTTCACCGGATACAGCGGTACGTCGATGCCGTGCGGCCGCAGCAGGCCGGCGCTGTCGACGCCGAGCGCGACGACGATCGCGTCGGCGGCGAGCGGAGCGTCGCTTCGCGCGGTAGCGCCTTCGTCCAGTGAATCGACCAGCACGCCGCGCACCTTGCCGCCCGCGACGTCGAGCGCGCGGATCGCGGTACGAAAGCGGAACGTCACGCCGTTCGCCTCGCACAGCGCACGCAGTTCGCGCGTGAAGCGTGCGCAGTCGCCGGCTTCGTCGTCGGGCAGGTAGATGCCGCCGACGGGCGCCTGCCGCGCCCAGCGCAGGCCCGGCTCGATCGCCGCGCAGCCGGCCGCGTCGAGTTCGCGAAACGCGATGCCGGCATCGCGCAGCACCTTCAGCGCGGGCTGCACCATCTCGACGTCGAATGCGCCGCGCAACAGTTGCAGGTAGCCGCGGCTCGCGCCGTAGTCGAACGGATAACGGTCGCGAAACGCATGCAGGCACGCGCGGCTGTAATACGCGATGCGCTGCATCCGCTGCTTGTTCACGCGGAACCGCTCGAACTCGCATTCGCGCAGCCAGCGCGCGATCCAGCGCCACTGCGCGGCGTCGAGCGTCGGCCGGAAGATCAGCGGCGACGCGGGCTTGAACAGGTACTTGAGGATCTTGCCGGGCATCCCGGGCGCGGCCCACGGCGTCACGTAGCCGGGCGCGATCACGCCCGCGTTGCCGAGGCTCGTCGCCTGTGCGACGTCGGCCTCGCGTTCGATCACGGTGACGTCGCAGCCTGCTTCGCGCAGGTGCCACGCGGTGGTGACGCCGATCACGCCGGCGCCGAGAACGATCACGTGCATGCGGTTTCCGGAACGAAGAGGGCGCTCACGACGCGACGGCCGGATCGTCGACGAGCGACTTGCCGCGCGTTTCCGGCAGCACGAGTGCGGCGACGATCACGAGCAGGTAGCCGGCGCCCGCGACGAGGCCGATCGCCTTCACGAGCGACATCGACTGCGACAGCGAGCCGACGAGAATCGGAAAGAACGAGCCGAGCCCGCGGCCGAGGTTGTAGCAGAAGCCCTGGCCCGAGCCGCGGATCGCACCCGGATACAGCTCAGACAGGTATGCGCCGACGCCCGCGAAGATCCCCTGCACGACGATGCCGAGCGGGAAGCCGAGCAGCAGCATCGCGGTATCGGTGATCGGCAGCATCGTGTATGCCATGCCGAGCGAGAACGAGCCGATCGCGAACAGGATGAACGACGCGCGGCGGCCGAGCCGATCGGACAGGATCGCGCCCACTACATAGCCGACGAACGAGCCGACGATCAGCACGACGAGATAACCGCTCGTGTTGAACACGGACAGGTGGCGGACGGTTTTCAGGTAGGTGGGCAGCCACGTCGTGATCGCGTAGTAGCCGCCGAGCATCCCGGTGCACAGCGCGCTGCCGAACAGCGTCGCGCGCAGGTGCGGCGGCGAGAAGATCTCGAGGAAGTGGCCTGACACGCGGCCTTCGTCGCGCGCGCGGCGCGTGGCCGTGTAGATGTCGGGATCGCTGACGTTGCGGCGGATGTACAGGATCCACAGCGCGGGCACGATGCCGATCCAGAAGCATGCGCGCCACGCGACCTGCTCGGGCAGCAGCGCGAAGAACGCCCAGTACAGGATCGCGGCCGCGGCCCAGCCGAACGACCAGCTGCTTTGCACGGTGCCGACGGCCTTCGCGCGATGCTCGGGCGAGCGGATCGTCTCGGCCATCATGATCGTCACGACCGACCATTCGCCGCCGAAACCGAAGCCCTGCAGCGTGCGCGTCGCGAGCAACTGCCAGAACGAATGCGTGAAACCGGACAGGCACGTGAACAGCGCGAACGTCGCGATCGTCCACTGCAGCACGCGCACGCGGCCGTAGCGGTCGGCGAGGATGCCGGCAGCCCAGCCGCCGACTGCCGACGAGATCAGCGAACTCGTCGCGATCATCCCGGCCTCGCTCTTCGTCATTCCCCACGTGGCGATCAGCGTCGGAATCAGGAACGAGTAGATCATGAAGTCGAACGCATCGACCGCGTAGCCGCCGAATCCGGCGTACAGCGTCTTGCGCTCGCGCGTCGACAATTCGTTGAACCACTGGAATGCCTGCATGCTTGCCGCCCCCTCTCGTCTCGTATCGCGCTGCCGCGTGGCGGTTATTTTACGGTCGCGATGCGGCCGGCCAAAAAGGCCGATGCAGGTTCGTGCGGAAAGGCGGGTATGCGGGAAGGAGGGGGCGATGCCGCTTCAGAGCGTCAGGCCGCCGTCGACGTGGATGACCTGGCCGGTGATCTGCCGTGCCGCGTCGGACAGCAGGAATGCGATCAATGCGGCGACGTCGTCGGGTTCGGCGATCCGGCCGAGCGGTGTTGCCTGTTCGGCTTGCGCCCACGCGGCGGCGTTGCCGGCGCTCGGCCCGTGGTCCTTGCGCGTGAAGCCGGGCGCGACGGCGTTGACGGTGATGCCGCGCGCGGCGAATTCGGCGGCCGCGGTGCGCACCAGCGATTCGAGCGCGGCTTTCGCGGCGGCGGTGGCCGCGAACGGCGCGTCGGCGCGGTAGCGATGCGCGACGAACGAACTGACCGCGACGATCCGCGGCGCGGCCGACGCTTCGAGCAGCGGCCGCGCGCGGCCCGCGAGCGCGGAGAACGCGCCGGGCATCGCCGCGAAAGCGGACGCGAGCGCGTCCGCTGAAAGATCGGAAAAGGCCTGGCGCACGGCGAAGCCGGCGTTCGCGACGAGCTGGTCGAGCCCGCCGAAGCGCGTGGCGGCCGCATCGACGAGCGTGGCCGCGATGCCCGGCTCGGTGAGGTCGCCGGTGAGCGTGATGCACTCCGCGCCGGCCGCCGCGCAGGCGCGCTCGACTTCGGCAAGCCGGGCCCGTGCCGCATCGTCGGCGCCGCGCGCGTGCAGCGCCAGCGCGATGCCGGGCGCCGCGAGCCGCCGCGCGAGCGCCGCGCCGATCCCCGAGCCTGCGCCGGTGATCAGCGCGATCCGCACGATGTGCGCGGCGCGTGCGCTCACGCAGCCACCTTGTCGCTGGCGTTTACGCGCTCGACGTTGATGGTGCCGACGTGGAATGCGGCCAGCGACTCGCGATGCGCGATGCTGACGATCGCGGCCTTCGGCAGCCGTTCGGCGAACAGGTGGTAGAGGCGTGCCTCGTTGTCGGTGTCGAGTGCGCTGGTCGCTTCGTCGAGGAACAGGAAGTCGGGCTTGTGCAACAGCACGCGTGCGCCGGCAAGGCGCTGCTGCTCGCCCGGCGACAGCACGCGCGTCCAGTGCGCGGTTTCGTCGAGGCGCTCGACGTAATCCTCGAGGCGGCATGCGCGCAGCGCGTCGCGGCACGCGTCGTCGCTGAACGTGTCGGGCGTCGCCGGATAGGTGAGCGCGGCCTTCAGCGTGCCGATCGGCAAATAGCTCGTCTGCGGCACGAACATCATCCGCGCGCCGACCGGCGCGTCGATTGCACCGTCGCCGAACGGCCACAGGCCCGCGAGCGCGCGCATGAACGTGCTCTTGCCGGAACCCGACTTGCCGATCACGAGCCAGCGCGAACCCGGCTCGATCGTGACGTTGCCGATGTCCGCGAGCGCGTTGCCGTTCGGCAGCGCGAGCTTGAGCGACGACGTCGACAGCTTCGCCGCGTCGACGTAGTGCAGGTTGATGCCGCCGTGCTCGGTCGCGGGCGAAAGGCTTTCCTTCAGGTGCGACGTGCCCATCACGCGCTTGAATTCGCGCAGACGGTTGACGGTGGCGCGCCATTCGACGAGGGTCGAGTAGCTGTTGATGAACCACGAGAACGAATCGCTGACGGTGCCGAACGCGGACGAGATCTGCATCAGCACGCCGAACGAGAACGCGCCCGCGAAGTACCGCGGTGCGGCGACGACGAGCGGGAAGATGATCGCGATCTGCCCGTAGAAGCTCAGCACGAACGTGAGCCGCTTCGTGTACTTCATCACGCGCCACCAGTTGTCGCGGATGCGCATGAAGAGGTTTTGCGCGTTGCCGGTCTCGGTCTTCTCGCCGTCGTAGAACGCGATCTGTTCGGCGTTCTCGCGCACGCGGATCAGCCCGAAGCGGAAGTCGGCCTCGACGCGCTGCTGCTGGTAGTTGATCGACACGAGCGGATGGCCGACCTTCTGGATGATCAGCGAGCCGACCACCGCGTACAGCGCGGCCGCCCACACCATGTAGCCGGGAATCGAGATCGGCGTGGCGCCGAGCGTGAACGTCAGTGCACCGGCGAGCGACCACAGGATCGTGATGAACGACACGAGCGTGACGACCGTCGACAGCAGGTCGAGCGACAGCGCGAGCGTCGTGGTCGCGAACGACTGGAGGTCGTCGGTGATCCGCTGGTCGGGGTTGTCCGCGAGGCGGTCGCGCTCGATCCGGTAGAACGCGCGATCGCCGAGCCACTGGCCGAGAAAACGGTCGGTGAGCCACTGGCGCCAGCGGAAGCCGAGCATCTGCCGCAGATAGCGGCCGTACACGGCGAGGATGATGAACGCGAACGCGAGCGCGGAGAACTGCATCAGCAGGTGCGGGAAGTCGTGGACGTCCTTCGACTGCAGCGCGTTGTAGAACTCGGCGTTCCACTTGTTCAGCCGGACGTTGATCCACACCACGCAGAGGTTGATCGCGATGATCGTGACCAGCAGGCCCCACGCGATTTTCCATTCGGACGACACCCAGTAGGGCTTGATGAGGCTCCATGCGGATACCGGGCGCTCGTCCTGCGGCGCGTCGGAGGCGGCGGAGCGGACGGGATCGATCGATTGGGTCATGTGCTTCCTGATGAGTAGCCGGCGCGCGGGCCGGGCGAAGCCGGGCGCGCGCCGCGATACGGCAAGCCGGGGCGAGGCGCCGACTGACGGCGGGCGTTGCGGATGGTCGCCCGCGCATCTTAAACGGCGCTTAAGGGCCGGCGGTGACGCGGCAACCGGCCGCTCGCGCGGCCGGCCTGCGGGCATTGTGCCAGAGCGGCGCAGCGCGACGGCGAATTTGCCGCAAGGGGACAGTTTGCGGCGCTTTCCGCTTTTATGGTCTAATGGCCGACGACGAAACAGGGGTGCTTCGTGCGCGGCCGGCAGATGTTCCAGGCGGCGCGGCGAGGCTGAGAAAGACCCTTCGCACCCGATCCGGGTAATACCGGCGAGGGAAGTTTCTGATCCCGCCGGGCCGCGCTGGCTGCCATCCCACATGGTCAGCGCCCGAGTCCCGCCCGGCCGGCCTTTGCTGCCGGTTTCGTCCTTTTGGGTACGCGCATTGCGCGTTACGGAAGGAATGATGACCGCACAATCTTCAGTCTTTTGCATGGCTCCCGGCCCGATGTCGCGTGCGTTCGCACGGGACGGCGCGTGCGCGTCGACGTTCGTCGTGCGCACCTGCGCGGTTCGCGAGGAGCATGCGCGATGAACGTCCAGGATTCACGGCCGGATTTCGCGGTGCTCGGCGGCGGCCTCGTCGGCCGCCTGATCGCATGGCGGCTCGCGGGCGACGGGCATCGCGTCGCGCTGTACGAGCGCGGCGGCCCGGACGGCGAGCAGTCGGCCGCGTGGATCGCGGCCGCGATGCTCGCGCCGCTCGCGGAAGCGGCGAGCGCGGAGTTGCTGATCACCGAGCTCGGCGCAGCTTCCCTCGCGCGCTGGCCGCAATGGCTCGCCGAGCTGCCCGAACCCGTGTTCTTCCAGCATCACGGCACGCTCGTCGTCTGGCATCACGCGGACCGCGCGGAGGCGCCGCTGTTCGAGCGACGCGTGCGCGCGAATGCGCCGGCCGACCTGTTCGACGGCGGCTTCGTCACGCTCGCGGGCGAGCAGGTCGATGCGGCCGAGCCCGCGCTCGCGGGCCGCTTCGCGCGCGGCCTGTTGCTGCCGCGCGAAGGCCAGCTCGACAACCGTCAGGCGCTGCGCGCGCTCGCGGCGGGCCTCGTCGAACGCGGCGTCGACCTGCACTGGCACGTCGCGATCGACGACGCGAACCTGCCCGCCGCGCATTTCACGATAGATTGCCGCGGGCTCGGCGCGAAACCCGCGCTGCCCGCGCTGCGCGGCATCCGCGGCGAGGTCGCGCGCGTGCATGCGCCGGGCATCGGGCTCACGCGGCCCGTGCGGCTGCTGCATCCGCGCTATCCGCTGTACATCGCGCCGAAGCAGGACGATCTTTATGTGATCGGCGCGACCGAAGTGGAGGGCGAGGACATGTCGCCCGTCAGCGTGCGCTCCGCGCTCGAACTGCTGAGCGCGGCGTTCTCCGTGCATCCGGCGTTCGGCGAGGCGCGCATCCTCGAACTCAACGCGCAGTGCCGGCCGACGCTGCCCGATCATCGCCCGGCGGTGATCTGGGACGGCGGGTCGACGCTCGCCGTCAACGGCCTGTACCGGCATGGCTTCATGATCGCGCCGGAAGTCGCACACGCGGCGGTCGCGGTCGCGCAAGCCGCGCTCGGCGGCGCGTTCGGCGATGCCGACGCGTTCGCCGCGTGGCGCGACGCCGAGCGCTGGCCGACGCTCCTTCATCACCGCAACGACGCGCGCCAGCCGGCCTGACGCGCGCCGCCGACCGAATCCGACGAAGCCTCATGGATATCCAGATCAACCAACAGACCCTGACGCTGCCCGACGGCGCGACGGTGGCCGACGCGCTCGCCGCGTACGGCGCGCGCCCGCCGTACGCGGTCGCGCTGAACGGCAACTTCGTCGCGCGCACGCAGCATGCGGCGCGCGCGCTCGCGGCGGGCGACAAGCTCGACGTCGTGCACCCCGTCGCGGGCGGCTGAGCGCCGCCGGTTCGTCCCCGCACTTCCAGGAAAACGACATGACGTCCCTCACATCCGCCGACGCGCTGACGCTGTACGGCGAAACCTTCGCAAGCCGTGTGCTGCTCGGCACGTCGCGCTACCCGTCGCTGCAGTCGCTGTCCGATTCGATCGCCGCGTCGCGGCCGGGGATGGTGACGGTCGCGCTGCGCCGCCAGATGACGGGCGGCACGGCCGAAGCCGGCTTCTTCGACCTGCTCAAGCGCCACGCGGTGCCGCTCCTGCCGAACACGGCCGGCTGCCAGACCGTCGCCGAGGCCGTGACGACCGCGCACATGGCGCGCGAGGTGTTCGGCACCGACTGGATCAAGCTCGAGTTGATCGGCGACGACTACACGCTGCAGCCCGACCCGGTCGGGCTGATCGAGGCCGCCGCGCAACTGGTGAAGGACGGTTTCAAGGTGCTGCCGTACTGCACCGAGGATCTCGTGATCGGCCGGCGCCTGCTCGACGTCGGCTGCGAGGCGCTGATGCCGTGGGGCGCGCCGATCGGCACGGGCAAGGGGGTCGTGAACCCGTACGGCTTGCGCGTGCTGCGCGAGCGGTTGCCCGACGTGCCGCTGATCGTCGACGCGGGGCTCGGCGTGCCGTCGCACGCGTGCCAGGTGATGGAGTGGGGTTTCGACGGCGTGCTGCTGAACACGGCCGTGTCGCAGGCCACGCACCCCGAGATCATGGCGCGCGCGTTTGCGCAGGGCGTCGAGGCCGGCCGCGCCGCGTATCTCGCCGGGCCGATGGATGCGCGCGAAACGGCGCACGCGAGCACGCCGGTCGTCGGGATGCCGTTCTGGCACCAGGACGGGGGCGGCGCATGAGCGCGCGTTTCGCCGACACATTCTGGCCGCCGGCCGACGAACTGGCCGAAGCGGCCGAGCGGATTCGCGTACGGCTCGGCGACTGGCCGGGCACTGCGGCACCATGGCGGCTTTGCATGGCGGCGCCCGACATGCCGGCCGACGGCGACGTGCTGATCGTGTCGGCCGGCGACCGCACCGCGCAGGCGCGCGCGTCGGCTGCGTCGCGACCGGCGTCGCCGGATGCGGTCGCGATCGAATTCGGCGAGCAGGGCGCGGTACTGCATGCGGCGGCCGCACGCTACGCGCTCGATGCCGCGCATCCGCTCGCGGACGACTGGATCGCGGCGCTCGCCGCATTTCTCGATTGCGGCTTCGCGCCGGTCGACGCACTGGTGCTCGCGCTGGCGTGGCGCGACGGCGACGAGACGCGCGCGGCCGACGCGTGGCCGGTCGACGCCGCGCGGTTCCCGCGCGTCGCCGGGCTGCCGACCGCGCCCGAGCCCGCGTTCGCGCCATGCCCCGCGCGGCTCGGCCTCTATCCGGTCGTGCCGGACGCCGAATGGGTCGAACGCGTGCTCGATTGCGGCGTGCGGACCGTGCAACTGCGCGTGAAAGGTGCGACGCCGGACGCATTGCGCCGGGAAATCGCGCGTGCGGTCGCGGCCGGGCGTCGTTATCCCGATGCGCGCGTGTTCATCAACGATCACTGGAAGATCGCTGCAGATGAAGGTGCATACGGCATTCATCTGGGCCAGGAAGACCTCGAGACGGCCGATCTGGCCGCGATCGCGCGTGCGGGCCTGCGGCTCGGGCTGTCGAGCCATGGTTATTACGAAATATTGCGGGCGCTGCACGAGCGCCCGAGCTATCTCGCGCTCGGCCCCGTGTACGCGACCGCGACCAAGGCCGTTGCCGCGCCGCCGCAGGGCCTTGCGCGGATAGCCCGCTACGTGCGTTTTGCGGGCGCGCGGGCGCCGCTCGTCGCGATCGGCGGAGTGGGGCTCGACACGCTGCCGGACGTGCTGGCGACGGGCGTCGGCAGCGTCGCGGTGGTCAGCGCGGTCACGGCCGCGGCCGACTATCGGACTGCGCTTATTGCATTGCAGCAATGTTTTCCCGGACAATTTGACAATCATTGACCGCAGGGCCCGGAACGGCGTCACGACATCATTCCAATGCAGGCCCTATAATTCGGCGTTCTGCGTAAAAGGACTGTCAGCTCCGTGAGCCCCACTCCTACCGAGACCCTGCTGGAACTTCGCGATGTCGACTTTGGCTATGGCGACCGCCTCGTCCTGTCCAACCTGAACCTGCGTTTCGGGCGCGGGCAGGTCGTCGCGGTCATGGGCGGGTCGGGTTGCGGCAAGACGACCGTGCTGCGCCTGATCGGCGGCCTCGTGCGCGCGCGCCGCGGCCAGGTGCTGTTCGACGGCGCCGATGTCGGCGCGCAAACTCGCGACGGCCTGTATGCGCTGCGCCGCAAGATGGGCATGCTGTTCCAGTTCGGCGCGTTGTTCACCGACATGTCGGTGTTCGAGAACGTCGCGTTCGCGCTGCGCGAGCACACCGACCTGCCCGAAGACCTGATCCGCGACCTCGTGCTGATGAAGCTCAATGCGGTCGGCCTGCGCGGCGCGCGCGACCTGATGCCGTCCGAGGTGTCGGGCGGGATGGCGCGCCGCATCGCACTGGCGCGCGCGATCGCGCTCGATCCGCAGCTCATCATGTACGACGAACCGTTCGCGGGCCTCGATCCGATCTCGCTCGGCATCACCGCGAACCTGATCCGCACGCTGAACCAGGCGCTCGGCGCGACGTCGATCCTCGTCACGCACGACGTGCCGGAATCGTTCGCGATCGCCGACTACGTGTATTTCCTGGCCAACGGCGGCGTGCTCGCGCAGGGCACGCCCGACGAGCTGCGCGCGTCGACCGACCCGAGCGTGCGGCAGTTCATCGACGGCGCGCCGGACGGCCCGTTCAAATTTCATTACACGAGCCCGCCGCTTGCGGCGGATTTCGGGCTCGGCGGAGGGCGCGCATGATCAGCGCGATCGGACGTTACGTCATCGGCGGCCTCGAGCGCACGGGCTACGGCACGCGCCTGTTCGTGCGCCTCGTGCTGGAATTCTTTGCGCTGCTGCGCCGGCCGCGGCTTGTCACGAAGCAGATCCACTTCCTCGGCAACTATTCGTTCGTGATCATTGCCGTGTCGGGGCTGTTCGTCGGCTTCGTGCTCGGCCTGCAGGGGTATTACACGCTGAACCGCTACGGATCCGAGCAGGCGCTCGGCCTCCTGGTCGCGCTGTCGCTCGTGCGCGAGCTCGGGCCCGTCGTCACCGCGCTGCTGTTCGCGGGCCGCGCGGGCACGTCGCTCACGGCCGAGATCGGCCTGATGAAGGCCGGCGAGCAGCTCACCGCGCTCGAGATGATGGCGGTCGACCCGATCAAGACGGTGATCGCGCCGCGCATGTGGGCGGGCATCATCGCGATGCCGTTCCTGGCCGCGATCTTCAACGCGGTCGGCGTGCTCGGCGGCTACTTCGTCGGCGTCGTGCTGATCGGCGTCGATCCGGGCGCGTTCTGGTCGCAGATGCAGGGCGGGGTCGAGGTCTGGGCCGACGTCGGCAACGGCGTGCTGAAGAGCATCGTGTTCGGCTTCGCCGTGACCTTCATTGCGCTGTACCAGGGGTATGAAGCGAAGCCCACGCCCGAGGGCGTGTCGCGCGCGACCACCAAGACGGTCGTGTTCGCGTCGCTCGCCGTACTCGGCCTCGATTTCCTGCTGACCGCGCTGATGTTCAGCTAGGCCTCAGCCAAGCCATATTTTGGGATGACGATGAAAAAGACTGCTCTCGACTTCTGGGTCGGCCTGTTCGTGGTGGTGGGCTTCCTTGCGGTGCTGTTCCTGGCGCTGAAGGTCGGCAACATGAGCTCGCTGTCGTTTCAGCCGACCTATGCGGTGAGGATGAAATTCGACAATATCGGCGGGCTGAAGCCGCGCGCGGCCGTGAAGAGTGCCGGCGTCGTGGTCGGCCGCGTGAAGTCGGTCGGCTTCGACACGAACACCTACCAGGCGCTCGTGACGATCGATGTCGACGGCCAGTATCAGTTCCCGAAGGATTCGTCGGCGAAGATCCTGACGTCGGGCCTGCTCGGCGAGCAATATATCGGCCTCGATCCGGGCGGCGACACCGAAATGCTGAAGGCAGGCGACACGATCACGATGACGCAGTCGGCGATCGTGCTCGAGAACCTGATCGGCCAGTTCCTGTACAGCAAGGCCGCCGATGCGGGCGGCGCGAAGCCGGCAGCCGGCGCGTCGGCCGCGCCCGCTCCGGTGGCGGTGCCGGCGTCCGCCGTGTCCGCCGCGTCCGGTTCGGCAGCGCAATAACCACACGAGAGAATACAAGAGGGGAATGACCATGCAGACGATCCGCATCAGGCACGCCGCGCTCGCGGTGGCGGCAGTCGCCGCGTTGAGCGGTTGCGCGACCGTGCAGACGCCGACCAAGGGCGATCCGCTCGAAGGCTTCAACCGGACGATGTACAAGTTCAACGACACGGTCGACACGTACGCGCTGAAGCCGGTCGCGCAGGGTTACCAGAAGGTCGTGCCGCAGCCGGTGCGCGACAGCGTGACGAACTTCTTCTCGAACATCGGCGACGTCTACGTCGCGGCGAACAACATCGTGCAGTTGCGGATCGCGGACGGCGTCGGCGACATCATGCGCGTCGTGATCAACACGGTGTTCGGCGTCGGCGGCCTGTTCGACGTCGCGACGATCGCGAAGCTGCCGAAACACACGGCCGACTTCGGGGTCACGATGGGCCGCTACGGCGTGCCGTCGGGCCCGTATCTCGTGCTGCCGCTGCTCGGCCCGAGCACGGTGCGCGACACGGCCGGCCTCGGTGTCGACTACGTCGGCAACCCGTTGACCTATGTGAAGCCGGACGGCCTGAGCTGGGGCCTGTTCGGCGTGAATCTCGTCAACACGCGCTCGAACCTGCTCGGCGCGGGCGATGTGCTGGACGCCGCGGCGCTCGACAAGTATTCGTTCGTGCGCAACGCGTACCTGCAGCGCCGCCAGATGCTGATCGACAACGCGCGCGGCGAGGCAGGCTCGACGGCAAGCAACGACGCGCTGCCGAAGTACGACCTGCCGGACGACGGCGCGGCACCGGCGGCAGCCGGCGCGGCCGGTACGGCCGGTACGGCGGGCGCAGCGGCGATCGGTGGTGCGACGGCGCCGGCGGGCGCATCGGGCGTGGCAGTTGCCGCGCCGGCGTCGGGCACGGCCGTTTCGCCGAACCCGGCCAGCGAAACGAACGTGCCGGCGATGCAGGTGGCGCCGCCGTCTCCGGGCGGGTTCCGCTTCCCGAGCATCCGGCTGCACTGACGGATTTACATTCGTTACAGCCGGAAACGATTCAGTCGGTAGCGCACGCGAACTTGCGCGTAAGCTACCTTCTCCAATCTTTGCATCGACTCATTCATGCAGGTCACTATGATGAAAAAACTGTTCCTGATCCCCGTTTTCGCGGCGCTGTTCTCGTTCGGCGGCGCAGCTCACGCGCAAGTCGACCAGTCGAACCCGCAGGCGCTGATCAAGACGGCGACGCAGCAAGTGCTCGACGAAGTCAAGGCGCAAACGATCAAGCAGGGCGACACCAATCGCATCATTACGATTGTCAACAAGGACATCCTGCCGTACACCGATTTCCGCCGCACCACGCAGCTCGCGATGGGCCGCAACTGGCGCACGGCGACGGCCGAGCAGCAGCAGCAGATTCAGGAGCAGTTCAAGCTGCTGCTGATCCGCACGTATTCGGGCGCGCTCGCGCAGCTGAAGCCGGACCAGCAGATCCAGTACCCGCCGTTCCGCGCGGATCCGGCCGATACCGACGTCGTGGTCAAGACGGTTGCGATGAACAACGGCCAGCCGGTCCAGATCGATTACCGCCTGTACAAGTCGTCGAACGGCTGGAAGGTGTATGACCTGAACGTGCTCGGCGCGTGGCTGATCCAGACGTACCAGCAGCAGTTCAACGAGAAGATCCAGCAAAGCGGCGTGGACGGCCTTATCCAGTTCCTGACGCAGCGCAACCAGCAGCTTGCCTCCGGCAAGCAAGCGTCGTGAGCGGCTTCGAAGCCGGTTCCTCGCTGACCGTCGCGAGCGCGAAGTCCGCGCTCGCGGACGGTCTTGCGCGCATCGGCACGGGTGCGACCGCCGTCGATTGCGCGGCGCTGACGCAGTTCGATTCGTCCGCGCTCGCCGTGCTGCTTGCATGGCAACGCGCCGCCAAATCGCGCGGCGCGACCCTCGACATCCTCAATCTCCCCCCGAAGCTCGCCAGCCTCGCGCGCGCCTATGGCGTCGACGCGCTCATCGAAGGCGCCGAGCGACATTGACGCTGTCCGACCGGAGCCTGCCGCGCCAGCCGGCGCGTGCAAGCTTCAGGCCGCGCGCCTTCTGCGCCGGCTCCACCAGCCGGTTTGCCCTATAATCAAGCGTTTTGCGGGGCAGCCAATCGGCGTCCGGCCCCCATTTTCTTTCGCAGCAAGCACAGAATAGGCGTCGCGGCCATTGCGTCGCGCACAGTCATGTCAGCCATAGAAATCCGTCACGTCAAGAAGCGCTACAAGTCGCTTCAGGCGCTCAAGGGCGTCAGCCTGTCGGTCGAGGAAGGCGAGTTTTTCGGTCTGCTCGGCCCCAACGGCGCAGGCAAGACCACGCTCATCAGCATCCTCGCCGGGCTTGCCCGGGCCGACGAAGGCAGTATCTCGGTGCTTGGCCACGACGTCGTCAAGGACTTCCGTGGTGCGCGCCGCGCACTCGGCGTCGTGCCGCAGGAACTCGTTTTCGACCCGTTCTTCACCGTCCGCGAGACGCTGCGCATCCAGTCCGGCTATTTCGGGCTGCGCCGCAACGACGACTGGATCGACGAAGTGATGGCCAATCTCGATCTCACCGAGAAGGCCGATGCGAACATGCGCGCGCTGTCGGGCGGGATGAAGCGCCGCGTGCTCGTCGCGCAGGCGCTCGTGCACCGGCCGCCCGTGATCGTGCTCGACGAGCCGACCGCCGGCGTCGACGTCGAATTGCGCCAGACGCTGTGGAAATTCATCTCGCGCCTGAACCGCGAGGGTCACACGATCGTGCTGACCACCCATTACCTCGAGGAAGCCGAGTCGCTGTGCGACCGCATCGCGATGCTGCGCCGTGGCGAAGTGGTCGCGCTCGACCGCACCGACGCGCTGCTGCGCCGCTTCGCGGGGCTGCAGCTCTACCTGCGCCTGGCGACCGGCGCGCTGCCGGCCGAGCTGCGCGGGCTGGAGACCGATCCGGCCGCACGCGCGCCGGGCGAGCACCTGCTGCGCCTCACGAGCTACGACGATGTCGAACGCATCCTCGCGCAGTGCCGCGCGGCGGGCGGCACGTTCGACGAGATCGAGGTCCGCAAGGCCGACCTCGAGGATGTGTTCGTCCAGGTGATGAACGGGGCCGAGGTGATCGAGGGGCTGGCATGAGCGGTTTTCAAACGCTGTTCTACAAGGAACTGCTGCGCTTCTGGAAGGTGTCGTTCCAGACCGTGTGCGCGCCGATCGTGACGGCGCTGCTGTATCTGACGATCTTCGGCCACGCGCTGTCGGGCCGTGTCGAGGTGTATCCGGGCGTCGAGTACGTGAGCTTTCTCGTGCCGGGCCTCGTGATGATGAGCGTGCTGCAGAACGCGTTCGCGAACAGCTCGTCGTCGCTGATCCAGTCGAAGATCACCGGCAACCTGGTGTTCATGCTGCTGCCGCCGCTGTCGTACCGCGACATCTTCGGCGCGTACGTGCTCGCGTCCGTCGTGCGCGGGCTCGCGGTCGGCACGGGCGTGTTCGTCGTGACGATCTGGTTTATCCCGATGCATTTCGCGGCGCCGCTGTTCATCATTGCGTTCGCGCTGCTCGGCTCGGCGATCCTCGGCACGCTCGGCTTGATCGCCGGAATCTGGGCCGAGAAGTTCGACCAGCTCGCCGCGTTCCAGAACTTCCTGATCATGCCGCTGACGTTCCTGTCCGGCGTGTTCTATTCGACGCACTCGCTGCCGCCCGTGTGGCGCGAGATCTCGCGTCTCAATCCGTTTTTCTACATGATCGACGGCTTCCGTTTCGGGTTCTTCGGCGCGTCCGACATCAACCCGTTCGCGAGCCTCGCGATCGTCGCCGGTTTCTTCGTGCTGCTCGCGATGGTCGCGATGCGGCTGCTCGCGACCGGCTACAAACTGCGTCATTGATATCGACAGGCAGCGGCCGCCCCGGGGCGGCGCGCGCCGACAGGAGCCTTACACCATGTTGCCGACTCCCGAACAGGTCAAGCAATACATCGCCGGCGGTCTCGCCTGCACGCATCTGGAAGTCGAAGGCGACGGCCAGCATTTCTTCGCGACGATCGTGTCGGCGGCCTTCGAAGGCAAGCGGCCGATCCAGCGGCACCAGCTCGTCTATGCGGCGCTCGGCGATCGCATGAAGCAGGAAATCCACGCGCTCAGCATGAAGACGCTGACGCCCGCCGAATGGCAGAACGCATAACCGGAATTCACTGAGTGCAAGTCACCGTCAACGAGCGCGACGCCGTCCAGAGCGTCGCCACGGCACACCCGGCCGCCAACGGGGAATTGCAGGGACATGGGATGGACAAGCTCGCGATCGAAGGCGGCCGCCGCCTGTCCGGCGAGATCGTCGTGTCGGGCGCGAAGAACGCCGCGCTGCCGATCCTGTGCGCGGGGCTGCTCACCGCCGATCCGGTCGATCTCGACAACGTGCCGAACCTCAAGGACGTGCGCACCACGCTGAAGGTGCTGAACCAGATGGGCGTGAAGAGCGAGACCGACGGCTGCCGTGTGCAGCTCGACGCGTCGCGCGTCGACAACCTCGTGGCGCCGTACGAGCTCGTGAAGACGATGCGCGCGTCGATCCTCGTGCTCGGGCCGCTGCTCGCGCGCTTCGGCGAGGCGAAGGTGTCGCTGCCGGGCGGCTGCGCGATCGGCGCGCGTCCGGTCGACCAGCACATCAAGGGCCTGCAGGCGATGGGCGCCGAGATCAGCATCGAGCACGGCTTCATCGAAGCGCGCGCGAAGCGCCTGAAGGGCGCGCGCATCGTGACCGACATGATCACGGTGACGGGGACGGAAAACCTGCTGATGGCCGCGACGCTCGCGGACGGCGAAACGGTGATCGAGAACGCGGCCCGCGAACCGGAAGTGAGCGATCTCGCACACTTGCTGGTCGGGATGGGCGCGAAAATCGACGGCATCGGCACCGATCGCCTCGTGATCCAGGGCGTCGAGCGGCTGCACGGCGCGCGCCATTCGGTGATTCCCGACCGCATCGAGGCCGGCACGTTCCTGTGCGCGGTCGCGGCGGCGGGCGGCGACGTGATGCTGACGGGCGTGCGCCCGCACATCCTCGACGCGGTGATCGACAAGCTGCGCGAAGCCGGCGTGTCGATCGAGGAAGGCGACAGCTGGCTGCGCGTGAAGATGGACCGCCGGCCGTCGGCGGTGACGATCCGCACGTCGGAATACCCGGCGTTCCCGACCGACATGCAGGCGCAGTTCATGGCCCTCAATACGGTCGCGACGGGCACCGCGCAGGTCGTCGAAACGATTTTCGAGAACCGCTTCATGCACGTGCAGGAGTTGAACCGGCTCGGCGCGAACATCACGATCGACGGCAACACCGCGCTCGTGACGGGCGTCGAGAAACTGTCGGGCGCGAACGTGATGGCGACCGACCTGCGCGCGTCGGCGAGCCTCGTGATCGCCGGGCTGCGTGCCGACGGCGAAACGATCGTCGACCGCATCTATCACCTGGACCGCGGTTACGACCGCATGGAAGCCAAACTGACCGCCGTCGGCGCGAACGTGCGCCGCCTCTCCGGGAGCCAAGCATGAGCGTGCCGCTGACCCTCGCCCTGTCGAAGGGCCGGATTTTCGAGGAAACCCTGCCGCTGCTCGCCGCAGCCGGCGTGCAGGTGGCCGAGGATCCGGAAACGTCGCGCAAGCTGATCCTGCCGACGACCGATCCGAACCTGCGCGTGATCATCGTGCGCGCGAGCGACGTGCCGACCTATGTCGAATACGGCGCGGCCGATTTCGGCGTGGCCGGCAAGGACGTGCTGGTCGAGCATGGCGGCTCGGGCCTGTACCAGCCGATCGATCTGAACATTGCACGCTGCCGGATGTCGGTGGCCGTGCCGGCCGGCTTCGACTACGCGAACGCGGTGCGCCAGGGCGCGCGCCTGCGGGTCGCGACGAAGTACGTCGAAACGGCACGCGAGCACTTCGCGGCGAAGGGCGTGCACGTCGACCTGATCAAGCTGTACGGCTCGATGGAACTTGCGCCGCTGGTCGGCCTGGCCGACGCGATCGTCGACCTCGTCAGTTCGGGCGGCACGCTGAAGGCGAACAATCTGGTCGAGGTCGAGGAGATCATGGCGATCTCGTCGCGCCTCGTCGTGAACCAGGCTGCGCTGAAGTTGAAGCGCGCGGCGCTCAAGCCGATCCTCGACGCGTTCGAACGCGCGTCGCAGAATGGCGGTTGAGCGCATCACCGTAACGGAACTCCCATGGCCATCACCATCCGCAAACTCGATTCGACGAGCGACGGCTTCGACGCCGCGCTGCGTGCGGTGCTCGCATTCGAAGCGAGCGAAGACGAGGCGATCGAGCAATCGGTCGCGCAGATACTCGCCGACGTGAAATCGCGCGGCGACGCCGCGGTGCTCGAGTATACGAACCGTTTCGACCGGCTGAACGCGGACAGCGTCGCCGCGCTCGAACTGCCGCAGGATGAACTGCAGACGGCGCTCGACGGCCTCGCGCCGAAGGCGCGCGCGGCGCTGGAAGCGGCCGCGGCGCGCGTGCGCGCGTACCACGAGAAGCAGAAGATCGAGTGCGGCACGCATAGCTGGCAGTACACGGAAAGCGACGGCACGGTGCTCGGCCAGAAGGTCACGCCGCTCGACCGCGTCGGCCTGTACGTGCCGGGCGGCAAGGCCGCGTATCCGTCGTCGGTGCTGATGAACGCGATTCCCGCGCGCGTCGCGGGCGTCGGCGAGATCGTGATGGTCGTGCCGACGCCGGACGGCGTGAAGAACGACCTCGTGCTCGCCGCGGCGCTGCTCGGTGGCGTCGATCGCGTGTTCACGATCGGCGGCGCGCAGGCGGTCGGCGCGCTCGCGTACGGCACGGCGACGGTGCCGCCCGTCGACAAGATCTGCGGGCCCGGCAACGCGTATGTCGCGTCGGCGAAGCGCCGCGTATTCGGCACGGTCGGCATCGACATGATCGCGGGGCCGTCGGAAATCCTCGTACTGTGCGACGGCACGACCGATCCGAACTGGGTCGCGATGGACCTGTTTTCGCAGGCCGAGCACGACGAACTCGCGCAGTCGATCCTGCTGTGCCCGGACGCCGCGTTCCTCGAGCGCGTCGAGAAGGCGATCAACGAGTTGCTGCCGTCGATGCCGCGCCAGGACGTGATCCGTGCGTCGCTCGAAGGCCGCGGCGCGCTGATCAAGGTGCGCGACATGGCCGAGGCATGCCGGATCGCGAACGACATCGCGCCCGAGCACCTGGAAATCTCGGCGCTGGAGCCGCAGCAATGGGGCCAGCAGATCCGCCATGCGGGCGCGATCTTCCTCGGCCGCTACACGAGCGAGAGCCTCGGCGACTACTGTGCGGGCCCGAACCACGTGCTGCCGACGTCGCGCACCGCGCGCTTCTCGTCGCCGCTCGGCGTGTACGACTTCATCAAGCGCTCGAGCCTGATCGAGGTCAGCGCCGAAGGCGCGCAGACGCTCGGCGAGATCGCGTCCGAACTCGCGTATGGCGAGGGGCTGCAGGCGCACGCGAAGAGCGCCGAGTTCCGGATGAAGGGGTAACCCGCGCGCTCTGCGCGGGGCCGGGGCGGGCGCTGACGCGCCGCTCCCGGCTGAGGAGACGCAGCGCAGGGCGGCAGCCGCCGCCTTGCCGACCATTTGATGCCGGCGCGACGCACGCCGGCTTGAAACCATGACGACGCCACAAGACATCATCCGCCGCGACGTGCTCGCGATGACGAGCTACCCGGTGCCGGACGCGAGCGGGTTCGTGAAGCTCGACGCGATGGAGAACCCGTACCCGCTGCCCGAACCGCTCGCCGCGGCGCTCGGCGAGCGTCTCGCGCAGGTCGCGCTGAACCGTTACCCGGCGCCGCGCCCGGCCGCGCTGCTCGACAAGCTGCGCCACGCGATGGGCGTGCCGGCCGCATGCGACGTGCTGCTCGGCAACGGGTCGGACGAAATCATCAGCATGATCTCGGTCGCGTGCGCGCAGCCGGGCGCGAAGGTGCTCGCGCCGGTGCCGGGCTTCGTGATGTATGAACTGTCCGCGAAGCTCGCGCAGCTCGAATTCGTCGGCGTGCCGCTGAAGGCCGACCTGACGCTCGACGTCGACGCGATGCTCGCGGCGATCGCCGAGCACCGCCCGGCGATCGTCTATCTCGCGTACCCGAACAACCCGACCGGCACGCTGTACGACGATGCCGACGTCGAGCGGATCGTCGCGGCCGCGCGGCACAGCCTGATCGTGATCGACGAGGCGTACCAGCCGTTCGCCGAGCGCTCGTGGCTGCCGCGCGCCGCCGAGTTCGACAACGTCGTCGTGATGCGCACGGTGTCGAAGCTCGGCCTCGCGGGCATCCGCCTCGGTTATCTCGTCGGGCGGCACGCATGGCTGACCGAATTCGACAAGGTGCGCCCGCCTTACAACATCAACGTGCTGACCCAGGCGACCGCCGATTTCCTGCTCGACCACCTCGACGTGCTCGACGCGCAGGCGGCCGAACTGCGCGCGGAACGCACACGCCTCGCGCAGGCCGTGGCCGCGCTGCCGGGCGCGACGGTGTTCCCGAGTGCCGGCAATTTCCTGCTGGTGCGCGTGCCGGACGCGGCCGCCGTGTTCGACGCGCTGCTCACCGAGCGGGTGCTGGTCAAAAACGTGAGTAAAATGCATCCGTTACTGGCCGAATGCGTGCGGCTGACTGTCGGTTCTCCCGACGAAAACGCCCGCCTGCTGGCCGCTTTGAAACTCGCGCTGCCCGGTTGAGCCCAGGGCGCGGCGGCGCGCGACGATCAATCCCCATTTACATCAGACTCAATCAAGGAATTGCCATGCGTGTGGCGGAAGTCGTTCGCAATACCAGCGAAACGCAGATCCGTGTGAAGCTCGATCTCGACGGCACCGGCCGGCAGAAGCTGGCCACCGGCGTGCCGTTTCTCGACCATATGCTCGACCAGATCGCGCGACACGGTCTGGTCGATCTCGAGGTCGAAGCGCATGGCGACACGCATATCGACGACCACCACACGGTCGAGGATGTCGGCATCACGCTCGGGCAGGCCGTCGCGAAGGCGATCGGCGACCGCAAGGGCATCCGCCGCTACGGCCATTCGTACGTGCCGCTCGACGAGGCGCTGTCGCGCGTCGTGATCGACTTCTCGGGCCGGCCGGGCCTCGAATTCCACGTGCCGTTCACGCGTGCGCGGATCGGCACGTTCGACGTCGACCTGTCGATCGAATTTTTCCGCGGTTTCGTGAACCACGCGGGCGTCACGCTGCACATCGACAACCTGCGCGGGATCAACGCGCACCATCAGCTCGAGACGGTGTTCAAGGCCTTCGGCCGTGCGCTGCGCGCGGCGGTGGAACTGGACGAGCGTGCGGCGGGGCAGATCCCGTCGACGAAGGGCAGCCTCTGAACTTCCGAACGGACGGACGCCAAGGACAACCTCACGGCTTCGGCGCGCGCGCCGGCTTGCGATGGATCTGCTCAAATCGTTCATTTCGCTGCTTGCGCTGATCAACCCGATCGGCGCGGTGCCGTTCTTCCTGAGCCTGACGGCGCAGCAGACGGACATCGAGCGGCGCCGCACGATCCGGATCGCATCGGTGTCGGTGTTCTGCGTGATGACGGTGACGACGCTGCTCGGGCAGCAGATCATCGACTTCTTCGGCATTTCGGTCGGTTCGCTCGAAGTGGGCGGCGGGATCATCATGCTGCTGATGGCGATCAACATGCTGAACGCGCAGATCGGCAACACGCGATCGACGCCGGAGGAGCGCCACGAGGCCGAGCTGAAGGACAACATCGCGGTCGTGCCGCTGGCGATTCCGCTGCTCACGGGCCCCGGCTCGATCAGCACGGTGATCATCTATGCGGCGAATTCGCGTCACTGGTATGAGCGGGCCGGGCTGGTCGCGATCGGCGCGGTCCTGGCTTTGCTGTGTTTCGTCGCGATGCGGCTCGCCGAGCCGATCGCGAACTGGATCGGCCGCACGGGCATCAACATCGCCACGCGGCTGATGGGTCTGATGCTGTCGGCGCTGGCGGTGGAATTCATCGTCAATGGACTGAGGGCGCTACTGCCTGCACTGAGATGAAAACTTCGATTGCGATTGTGGATTATGGGATGGGCAACCTGCGCTCGGTCGCGCAGGCGCTCAAGAAGGCCGAACCGGCCGCCGACGTGGCGATCGTCGACACGCCGGCCGCGATTCGCGCGGCCGACCGCGTCGTGCTGCCCGGCCAGGGCGCGATGCCCGACTGCATGCGCTGCCTCGGCGAATCGGGCCTGCAGGAGGCCGTGATCGAGGCGTCGCGCACGAAGCCGCTGCTCGGCGTGTGCGTCGGCGAGCAGATGCTGTTCGACTGGAGCGCGGAAGGCGACACGAAGGGCCTCGGCCTGCTGCCCGGCAAGGTCGTGCGCTTCGAGCTCGACGGCCGGCTGCAGGACGACGGCTCGCGCTTCAAGGTGCCGCAGATGGGCTGGAACCGCGTGCGTCAGACGCAGCCGCACCCGCTGTGGGACGGCGTGCCCGACGACGCGTATTTCTACTTCGTGCACAGCTATTACGTGAAGCCGGACAACCCGGCGCATACGGTCGGCGAAACGGCATACGGCGCGCCGTTTACGTCCGCGGTCGCGCGGGATAACCTCTTCGCGACCCAATTCCACCCCGAGAAAAGTGCGGAGGTCGGGTTGCGTCTGTATCGCAACTTCGTACACTGGAAACCGTGAACGTCGCGTGCGTGCCACAGTCGGCGGGCCGGAGAGGCCCGTCTTACGGGGCTCGCGCGCCAAAGCGCCGAAAGAGTTGTACTAAACTAGCGAGACGGCGCGGTACCGGGTTGGCCGGTACGCGCCGGATTCTTTTCTTCCTCCACGACGATACCCGATTGCTATGTTGCTGATTCCGGCCATCGATCTCAAAGACGGTCAGTGTGTGCGCCTGAAACAGGGCGATATGGACCAGGCCACGATTTTCTCCGAGGACCCGGCGGCGATGGCCCGCAAATGGGTGGATCTCGGCGCCCGGCGGCTCCATCTGGTCGACCTGAACGGCGCGTTCGCCGGCAAGCCGAAGAATCTCGAGGCGATCGAAGCGATCCTCGACGAAGTCGGCGATGAAATCCCCGTACAGCTCGGCGGCGGCATCCGCAGCCTCGAGACGATCGAGAAGTACCTCGACGCGGGCCTGTCCTACGTGATCATCGGCACGGCGGCCGTGAAGGATCCGGGCTTCCTGCAGGACGCATGCACCGCGTTCGCAGGCAATATCATCGTCGGGCTGGACGCGAAGGACGGCAAGGTCGCGACCGACGGCTGGAGCAAGCTGACGGGCCACGAAGTGATCGATCTCGCGCGGAAGTTCGAGGACTACGGCGTCGAATCGATCGTCTACACGGACATCGGCCGCGACGGGATGCTGCAGGGCATCAACATCGAGGCGACCGTGAAGCTCGCGCAGGCGGTCGGCATTCCGGTGATCGCGAGCGGCGGCCTGTCGAACCTCACGGACATCGAGAATCTGTGCGAGGTGGAAGAGCACGGCGTCGAAGGCGTGATCTGCGGCCGTGCGATCTACTCCGGCGATCTCGATTTCGCGGCCGCGCAAAAGCGCGCGGACGAACTGAACGGCGAGCTCGACAACGCGTAAGCGCGGTTGTCCCGTTCGCCGGGGCTGCCCACAGGGCGGCCCCGACCGGAAGCCTCGCGCGAGGCTTCCGTAACCGGCCGTCCCATCGCGGCATTTGGCGCAACATCATGGCTCTAGCTAAACGCATCATCCCCTGCCTGGACGTGACCGCCGGGCGTGTCGTCAAGGGCGTCAATTTCGTCGAGCTGCGCGACGCGGGCGACCCCGTCGAAATCGCCCGCCGTTACGACGACCAGGGCGCCGACGAACTGACGTTCCTCGACATCACCGCGACGTCCGACCAGCGCGACCTGATCCTGCCGATCATCGAGGCGGTGGCGTCGCAGGTGTTCATTCCGCTGACCGTCGGGGGCGGCGTGCGCGCCGTCGAGGACGTGCGGCGCCTGCTGAACGCAGGTGCGGACAAGGTCAGCATGAATTCTTCGGCGGTCGCGAACCCGCAACTCGTGCGCGACGCGGCCGACAAGTACGGCTCGCAGTGCATCGTCGTCGCGATCGACGCGAAGCGCGTGTCGGCCGACGGCGAGACGCCGCGCTGGGAAGTGTTCACGCACGGCGGCCGCAAGGGCACGGGCCTCGACGCGATCGAATGGGCGCGCAAGATGGCCGAGCTCGGCGCGGGCGAGATCCTGCTCACGAGCATGGACCGTGACGGCACGAAATCGGGTTTCGACCTCGCGCTCACGCGCGGCGTGTCGGACGCGGTGCCGGTGCCGGTGATCGCGTCGGGCGGCGTCGGCTCGCTGCAGGATCTCGCGGATGGCATCAAGGACGGCCGTGCCGACGCGGTGCTGGCCGCGAGCATCTTCCACTACGGCGAGCACACGGTCGGCGAGGCGAAGCGCTTCATGGCCGATCAGGGCATTCCGGTGAGGCTGTGATGAATACGGAAACGAAATCCCTGCCCGCGTGGCTCGACAAGGTTCGCTGGGACGACCACGGCCTCGTGCCGGTGATCGCGCAGGAAGCGTCGACGAACGACGTACTGATGTTCGCGTGGATGAACCGCGAGGCGCTGGCGAAGACGATCGAGACGCAGCGCGCGGTCTACTATTCGCGCTCGCGCAAGCGCCTGTGGTTCAAGGGCGAGGAGTCGGGCCACGTGCAGCACGTGCACGAGGTGCGGCTCGACTGCGACGAGGACGTCGTGCTGCTGAAGGTCGAGCAGGTGTCGGGCATCGCGTGCCACACCGGCCGGCATTCGTGCTTCTTCCAGAAATTCGAGGGCACTGTCGACGACGGCGACTGGGTCGCGGTCGAACCGGTGCTGAAAGATCCCGAACATATCTACAAATGACGCAATCGACCGAAGACACGCTGCTGCGCCTCGCGGCCGTGATCGATAGCCGCAAGGGCGGCGATCCCGACCAATCGTACGTATCGCGCCTGTTCCACAAGGGCGACGACGCGGTGCTGAAGAAGATCGGCGAAGAGGCGACGGAAGTCGTGCTGGCCGCGAAAGACGTGCGCCAGGGCGGCGCGCCGACCGCGCTCGTCGGCGAGGTGGCCGACCTGTGGTTCCACTGCCTCGTGATGCTGTCGCACTTCGACCTGAGCCCGGCCGACGTGATCGCCGAGCTCGAGCGCCGCGAAGGGTTGTCGGGCATCGAGGAGAAGGCGCTGCGCAAGCGTCGCGAGCGCGAGGAAAACGGCGGGTGACACGCTTGCGCCCGCCGCGGTGGCGACAGTGCGGTAAGCTGTAAGAATTGTCATCTAACGGGGGTAGCATCATGACCGACACACCAAGCCAGTTTCCGCCGCCGTCGGTGCCGGGGGCCGCGGACGCCGAACGCCTGAACGGGCTGCGCACGCTGACTCACGTGCTCTATGGCCTCTACGCGTTTCATTGGCTGACGGGCGGCGTCACGGGCATCATCGCGATCATCATCAACTACGTGAAGCGCGGCGATGTGGCCGGCACGCCGTACGCCGATCACTTCGAGTGGCAGATCCGCACGTTCTGGCGCGCGCTGATCGCCTATGTGATCGGGTTCGCGCTGGCGTTCGTGGTGGTCGGATTCGCAGTGATGTTTGTCACATGGATCTGGACGCTGTACCGTATCATCAAGGGTTGGCTGTACCTGAACGACAACAAGACGCTCGATCCGCAGGCGTGGTTCTGACCGGCCGCGGCGGACGTTTCGCAGGAGCAACATGAGTCACGATCCGAATTGCCTGTTCTGCAAGATCGCGGTAGGCGAGATCCCGAGCACGAAGGTGCACGAGGACGACGAATTCGTCGCGTTCCGCGACATCCGCCCGGCGGCCGAGACGCACGTGCTCGTGATTCCGCGCCGGCACCTGCCGACGCTGTCGGCGGTGAGCGACGGCGATGCGCCGATGCTCGGCCGGCTGATGTTGTTCGTCGCGCGCCTCGCCGACCAGCTCGGCGTCGCGTATACGGGCGGCGAAACCGGTTTTCGCACGGTGATCAACACGGGTCCCGGCGGCGGGCAGGAGGTTTACCACCTGCACGCGCATATCCTGGCCGGCCCGCGTCCGTGGCATCGGATGGGTTGACGGCGCGGGGCGTTTCCCCGCATCGATAGTCGAAGCCGGCGCGTCGCCGGCGATTTGCGCCGCGCAACGGCGTGGTTGAGGAGAGGTTTCATCATGGGTGGATTGAGCATTTGGCACTGGCTGATCGTGCTGCTGATCGTCGCGCTGGTTTTCGGTACGAAGAAGCTGCGCAACATCGGCAACGATCTCGGCAGCGCGGTGAAGGGTTTCAAGGACGGCATGAAGGAAGGCGAAACGCCGGCCGACGCGCAGCAACTGCCGCGCTCGGGCTCGGTTGACGTCAACGCGAAGGAAACGACGCGTTCCGATTCGAACAAGGCGTAACGCCGGCACGCTGACAGGCATTTGCGATGCTGGATCTCGGTCTTACGAAGATGGCGCTGATCGGCGTCGTCGCGCTCGTGGTGCTCGGCCCCGAGCGCCTGCCGCGCGTCGCGCGTACGGCAGGCGCATTGTTCGGCCGTGCGCAGCGGTACATCAACGACGTGAAGGCCGAGGTCTCGCGCGAAATCGAACTCGACGCGCTGCGGACGATGAAGACCGATTTCGAGTCGGCCGCGCGCAATGTCGAGACGACGATTCACGACAACCTGCGCGAGCACGAGAAGGAGCTGAACGACACGTGGCATTCCGCGGTCGAAGGTCTTAACGAGGCCTCCGGCGACGCCGGGTCGTACGGTTCCGACACGCCCGCGGCGCCGTCGTGGCGCGGCAGTACGGCCGCGCTCGCGCCGAAGCGCCGCAACTGGCGTGTCAAGCAGGCGGCGACGCCTGTCTGGTACAAGCGCACGACCACCCGCCGCACGCATGTGCAGTCGGGCGCCGCGCGTGTCGCGCGCCACCAGCCGGCCAGCCTGCGCCGGCCGACGCGCTTCTTCTGAGTCGAGCGCATGCTCGCTCGTCAATCCTACCGAGGGCCGGTGTGAGCGACCCCCAGCAGAACCCGGGCGACGCCCCGGAAGAAACCTTCATTTCCCATCTCGTCGAGCTCCGCGATCGCATCATTCGCGCGGGGCTGGCCGTGATCGTCGTGTTCCTCGGGCTCGTCTACTGGGCGCCCGACATCTTCAAGCTGCTCGCGCGGCCGCTGATGGAGAACCTGCCGAAGGACGGCAAGATGATCGTCACCGACGTCACCGGCTCGTTCTTCGTGCCGATGAAGGTCACGATGCTCGTCGCGCTCGTGATCGCGCTGCCGATCGTGCTGTACCAGATCTGGGCGTTCGTCGCGCCGGGGCTGTACCAGCACGAGAAGAAGCTCGTCGTGCCGCTCGTCGGCAGCAGCTACGTCCTATTCCTGTGCGGGATGGCGTTCGCGTACTTCCTCGTGTTTCCGACGATCTTCCGCGTGATGGCGCACTACAACGCGCCGCTCGGCGCCGAGATGACGACCGACATCGACAACTACCTGAGCTTCGTGCTCGGGATGTTCATCGCGTTCGGGGTCACGTTCGAGGTGCCGATCGTCGTCGTGCTGCTCGTCCGGATGGGCGTGCTGACGGTGAAGAAGCTGAAGGAAATCCGGCCGTACGTGATCGTCGGCGCGTTTGTCGTCGCGGCGGTCGTCACGCCGCCGGACGTGTTCTCGCAACTGATGCTCGCGTTGCCGCTGATCGTGCTGTACGAGGCCGGGATTCTGGCCGCGCGGTTCGTCGTACCGAAGAAGCCGGCCGAAGAGGGCGAGGCGGGGAACGGCGAAGCCGCGAGTTGACGACGGTGCGCCGGGCGGCGCGCGGCGGGTGGCCTTCTTCCGGCCATGCCTGTGCGGCCCGGTGGCGTTGGCGGCCGGAAGGCGGGCGTTGAGGCCACATCCGCGGCAACAAGGTCTTCGATGCAAAGCAAAAGGGCAGCCACCGGCTGCCCTTTTGCGTTTTCGCCTGCGGCCGGCACGCGTCGGCGCGCCGCCCGCCGAACGTCACTCGGTGTCGCTGTCCTGTTCGTCGAGCGTCTGCTTCGGCGGCGGCGGGCGCTTGCCGATCACGACGCTCATGTCGAACTCCTTGCCCTTGCGCACGACGTGCACCTTGGTCGGCGTGCCCGGCTTGATCTGCGCGACGACGTTCAGCAGCTTCGTCGTATCGGTGATCTCCTCGCCGTTGACCGTGACCAGGATGTCGCCCGGCTTGATGCCGGCCTTGTCGGCCGGGCCGCCCTGCAGCACGCCCGCAACGATTGCGCCCGATTTCTGCTGGAGCCCGAACGACTCGGCGATCTCCGGCGTGACGTCCTGCGGCTCGACGCCGATCCAGCCGCGCGTGACCGAGCCCGTCGTGATGATGCTTTCGAGCACCGTGCGCGCGGTCGATACCGGAATCGCGAAGCCGATGCCGAGCGAGCCGCCCGAGCGCGAGTAGATCGCCGTGTTGATGCCGAGCAGGTTGCCGTTCACGTCGACCAGCGCGCCGCCCGAGTTGCCGGGGTTGATCGGCGCGTCGGTCTGGATGAAGTTCTCGAACGTATTGATGCCGAGATGGTTGCGGCCGAGTGCGCTGATGATCCCCATCGTGACCGTCTGGCCGACGCCGAACGGGTTGCCGATCGCGAGCACCACATCGCCGACCCGCGACTGGTCGGAGCGGCCGAGCGTGATCGTCGGCAGGTTCGTCATGTTGATCTTCAGCACGGCGAGATCGGTCTCGGGATCGCTGCCGATCACCTTCGCGGTGGCCGTGCGGCCATCGGCGAGCGCGACTTCGATCTGGTCGGCGCCGTCCACGACGTGCTGGTTCGTTAGAATGTAACCTTCAGGGCTCACGATAACGCCCGAGCCGAGGTTGGCTGCCGGTTCGTCCTGCTGCTTGCGGGCGTTGCGGTCGCCGAAGAAGTAGCGGAACAGCGGATCTTTCGCGCGCGGGTCGGGCGGCAGCGAGCCGTCCTTGCTGGAGAATACGTTGACGACGGCCGGCATCGCCTTCTGCGCGGCTTCCGCGTACGACGTGGTCGCCGGTGCGCCGCCGATGCCCGGTGCGACTTCCCGCAGCGCAACGATCGGCGTGGCGAGCTGCTTGCCGAGCTGTCCTTGCCGTTGCAGCCATTGCGGCTTGAGCGTCACGACGATGAACATCAGCGCGAGCAGCACGGTAACCGCCTGCGCGAAGAACAGCCAGAAGCGTCTAAGCATCTGAATGGATTAGAGGTTTATATGGATCGGATCGAACTTGAATTGTACTTGAACAATACCCTCGAAACCGCGCGCTTCAAGGACTATTGCCCGAACGGCCTCCAGGTCGAGGGGCGCCGCAAGATCGAGAAGATCGCCACCGGCGTGACGGCGTCGCTTGCGTTCCTCGAAGCCGCGCTCGAATGGGGGGCGGATGCCGTGCTCGTCCATCACGGCTATTTCTGGCGCAACGAGGCCCCGCAGATCACCGGCCGCAAGTACCAGCGCCTGAAGCTGCTGCTCGCGAACGACCTGAACCTGTTCGCGTTCCACCTGCCGCTCGACGCGCACCCCCGGCTCGGCAACAACGCGCAGCTCGGCGAGAAGCTCGGGCTGATCGGCGAGCAGCGTTTCGGCGACGGCGACCTCGGCTGGATGGCGACGCTGCCGATGCCCGTCACGCTCGAGCACTTCGTCGCGAAGGTCGAGCGCACGCTCGGCCGCACGCCGCTCGTGCTTGGCGATCCGGACCTGCAGCTGCGCCGCATCGCGTGGTGCACGGGCGCCGCGCAGAGCTACTTCGACGCGGCGATCGACGCCGGCGCGGACGTGTACCTGACGGGCGAGGTATCCGAATACGTGACGCACACGGCCGCCGAGAGCGGTGTCGCGTTCGTTGCGGCAGGGCACCATGCGACCGAACGCTACGGAATCCAGGCGCTTGGCGCCCACTTGTCCGAGGAATTCGATCTCGAACACCTTTTTATCGATATTCATAATCCGGTCTGAACGCCGGATTTGCGGCAGCGCATCGAAATTCCTCAATGTAGCGAATGCTTAAAAGAGAAATGATTTAATCGCTCCGATAGTGGGGGATAACCCTTAACTATCAAACACTTCGAAGGGATTTTCATCTCCGGGCCTTGTAAATGGCGACTCCATTCGAGCAAACTAGCGGCGGAATGGAAAGTCGTGACGGAAAATCCAACTCAGAAGTGGGGCGTGTGATGCGAGACAAGGAAGAGAAACGCGTCGACAGCGGCCGCCGTACCTGGCTGATTGCGACATCCGTAGCAGGTGGCGTGGGAGGCGTAGCCACCGTCATACCTTTCGCGGCGTCGCTTGCGCCGTCCGCGAAAGCGAAAGCGGCCGGTGCACCGGTCGAGGTCGACATCAGCAGCCTGAAGCCCGGCGAGATGGTTACCGTGCCGTGGCGCGGCAAGCCCGTCTGGATCCTGAATCGCACCGATTCGATGCTGGCCGACGTGGTCAAGGCCGACAAGGAAGTGGCCGATCCGACCACGAAGTCCCCGTATTCGATGCCGTTGCCCGCGTATTGCGCCAACGAATATCGCTCGCGGACCGATCGCAAGAACATTCTCGTCGTGATGGCCGTGTGTACGCACCTCGGCTGCACGCCTAGCCAACGCTTCACGACGGGTCCGCAGCCGAACCTGCCGGACGACTGGCCGGGCGGTTTCCTGTGCCCGTGCCACGGTTCGACCTACGACCTCGCCGGCCGTGTGTTCAAGAACAAGCCGGCGCCTCAGAATCTCGACATCCCGCCCTACATGTTCACGTCGGCGACGACCCTCGTGATCGGCAAGGACGAGAAAGGAGAAGCGTGATGGCCGCCGACAACAAGGAAGTCTCCACGACAGGCCTCACCGGCTGGATCGACCAGCGCTTCCCGCTCACGTCCACGTGGAAGAAGCACGTTTCCGAGTACTACGCGCCGAAGAACTTCAACTTCTGGTACTTCTTCGGCTCCCTCGCGCTGCTCGTGCTCGTCAACCAGATCGTCACGGGCATCTTCCTGACGATGAACTACAAGCCCGATTCGACGCTCGCGTTCGCGTCGGTCGAGTACATCATGCGCGAGGTGCCGTGGGGCTGGCTGATCCGCTATCTGCACTCGACCGGTGCATCGATGTTCTTCGTGGTCGTCTACCTGCACATGTTCCGCGGGCTGCTGTACGGGTCGTACCGCAAGCCGCGCGAGCTCGTGTGGATCTTCGGCTGCGCGATCTTCCTGTGCCTGATGGCCGAGGCGTTCTTCGGCTACCTGCTGCCGTGGGGCCAGATGTCGTTCTGGGGCGCGCAGGTGATCGTGAACCTGTTCTCGGCGATCCCGTTCGTCGGCCCCGACCTGTCGCTGTGGATTCGCGGCGACTACGTCGTGTCCGACGTCACGCTGAACCGCTTCTTCGCGTTCCACGTGATCGCGATTCCGCTCGTGCTGATCGGCCTCGTGATCGCGCACCTCGTCGCGCTGCACGAAGTGGGGTCGAATAACCCGGACGGCATCGAGATCAAGGCGAAGAAGGACGAGAACGGCATTCCGCTCGACGGCATTCCGTTCCATCCGTACTACTCGGTGCACGATTTCCTCGGCGTGTGCGTGTTCCTGATGGTGTTCGCGCTGATCGTGTTCTTCTCGCCGGAGATGGGCGGCTACTTCCTCGAGGCGAACAACTTCGTCCCGGCGAACCCGCTGCAGACGCCGCCCGAGATCGCGCCGGTCTGGTACTTCACCGCGTTCTACGCGATGCTGCGCGCGACCACCGACCCGTTCAAGCTCGTGCTGATGATCGTGATCGCGCTGCTCGGCGTGCTCGCGCTGATCCGCGCGCGCGGCAAGTGGAAGGTCGGGCTGCCGGTGCTGGCCGCGGCGATCGTCGTGTTCATGTACCTGACGGAGTCGAAGTTCTGGGGCGTCGTCGTGATGGGCTCGGCGGTGATCACGCTGTTCTTCCTGCCGTGGCTCGACCGCAGCCCGGTGAAGTCGATCCGCTACCGGCCGCTGTTCCACAAGGTGTTCCTCGGGATCTTCGTCGTGGCGTTCCTGACCCTCGCGTTCCTCGGCACGCGGCCGCCATCGCCGGCTGCGACGCTGATCGCGCAGGCCTGCGCGCTGATCTACTTCGCGTTCTTCCTCGGCATGCCCGTCTGGACGCCGCTTGGCACGTTCAAGCAGCCGCCGGAGCGGGTGCGCTTCAAGCCCCATTAATGTGAGCGAGGAGAGAACGACATGAAGAAACTGCTTTCGACACTCGCGCTGATCGGGGCGACCGCGTGTGCGCTGCTGGTGGCGCCGGCCGTGCGGGCGGAAGGTAATTTTCCGCTCGACCGGGCGCCCGATAACACGGAAAATCTCGTTTCGCTTCAGCACGGCGCGCAATTGTTTGTAAACTATTGCCTGAACTGCCACAGCGCGAACCTGATGCGCTACAACCGTCTGACGGATCTGGGCATATCCCAGAAGGAGATCGAAACGAATCTCCTGTTCACGACCGACAAGGTCGGAAGCACGATGTCCGTCGCGATGCGGCCCGAAGACGCGAAGAACTGGCTAGGCACCTCGCCGCCCGACCTGTCGGTCGAGGAGCGCGCGCGCGGCCGCGACTGGCTGTATACGTATCTGCGGAGTTTCTACCGCGACGATACGCGGCCGTCCGGCTGGAACAACGCGGTGTTCGAGAACGTCGGCATGCCCCATGTGTTGTGGCAACTGCAGGGGCAGCGCGTTGCCAAATTCGAAGACAAGACGGACGAGGAGACGGGCGAGAAGGTCCACACGCTCGTCGGCTTCCAGCAGGTCGTGCCGGGGACGCTGTCGTCGCCGGACTATGATGCTGCGGTTGCCGACCTGGTGGCCTATATGACATGGATGTCCGAGCCGGCCCAGCAGACCCGCAAGCGCCTCGGCGTGTGGGTGCTGGTCTTTCTCGGTGTCCTGACTTTCCTGGCCTGGCGGCTCAATGCCGCGTACTGGAAAGATATCAAGTAAACACGCCTGACCGGCGTGGGGCCGGCGCAACGCGGAACCCGTGAAAGGGGTTTCGCCGCGTGCCGGCCCTCGGCTTTTTTGAGGAAACGCAAATATGATGGTTCTGTATTCCGGCACAACTTGCCCGTTCTCCCAGCGTTGCCGGCTGGTGCTGTTCGAGAAGGGCATGGACTTCGAAATCCGAGACGTCGACCTGTTCAACAAGCCGGAAGACATTTCGGTGATGAACCCGTACGGTCAGGTGCCGATCCTGGTCGAGCGCGACCTGATCCTGTACGAATCGAACATCATCAACGAGTACATCGACGAGCGCTTCCCGCATCCGCAACTGATGCCGGCCGACCCTGTGCAGCGCGCACGCGCGCGCCTGTTCCTGCTCAACTTCGAGAAGGAACTGTTCGTTCACGTCAGCACGCTCGAGAACGAGAAGGGCAAGGCAGCGGAGAAGAATCACGAGAAGGCACGCCTCGCGATCCGCGATCGCCTGACGCAGCTCGCGCCGATCTTCGTGAAGAACAAGTACATGCTCGGCGAGGAGTTCTCGATGCTCGACGTCGCGATCGCACCGCTGCTGTGGCGCCTGGATCACTACGGCATCGAGCTGTCGAAGAACGCTGCGCCGCTGATGAAGTACGCCGAACGGATCTTCAGCCGTCCGGCCTATATCGAAGCACTGACGCCGTCCGAAAAGGTCATGCGTCGTTGATGATGCAATGAAGGCAAGACGGAGAGGGCGGTGCGGCGTGCCGCGCGCCCGCTCCGGGTTCGAGGATTGTGATGCAAGAGATTTCAACGAAGCCTTATCTGCTGCGCGCGTTGTACGAGTGGTGCACCGATAACGGTTACACGCCGCATATCGCGGTGAGGGTCGACAACTCGACGCGCGTGCCGCGTCAGTTCGTGCGTGACGGCGAGATCGTGCTCAACATCAGCTTCGAGGCGACGAGCCAGTTGCAGATGGGCAACGAGTGGATCGAGTTCACTGCCCGGTTCTCCGGGAAGGCGCACAAGATCGAGATTCCGGTTGCCAACGTGCTCGCGATCTATGCGCGCGAGAACGGGCAGGGGATGGCGTTCCAGGTCGATGCGGTCGCGGGCGAAGGTGAGGATTCGGGCACGTTCGACGATGAAGCCGCGCAGGCGGATGACGTGCAGCGCGACGAGTCTTCGGCTACGTTGACGCCGGTGGCAGACAGCGGCGCGAACGAGGAACCCTCCGAAGGGGCCGACGAACCGCCGAAAACCGACGGCGACGGCTCGAAAGGCAGCAGCAGACCTCGCCTCAAGATCGTGAAATGAGGTAGAATCTCGCGCTTACGCCGGCTTAGCTCATCTGGTAGAGCAGTTGATTTGTAATCATCAGGTGGCGGGTTCGAGTCCTGCAGCCGGCACCAATAAAATCAAAGGGTTACAGTGCATTTTGCCTGTAACCCTTTGTCGCTTCTGGCCTCGTGTAGGCGCCGTGTAGGCATTTTAGGTTCGCCTGAATCCATATCGATCCATGTGCTGCCCTGACTGATCGCCCTCAATCTGCTAGTTTGAGCGCTCAAGTCCGATCTCATGGGATCGGACAACGGGCGCAACTGTCGCGCCGAGCGTAGCAACGGGCATGCTCGGCAAGCAAATGACGGTCCCGCTGATGATTCGCTTCCGGACGCATCGGCGCACTCGAACGGCGGTGAGTGAAGAATGTATGTCGCACTTTTCTTCGTGGCACGACAAGGTCGGGCATGGATGGTGGAGCAGGCCGGAATCGAATATCAGACCGACGTGGCTTGAGCTTCGACTGAATGGCGGGTGCCTTCGGCCGGGTGCCTCTATTGGCAATCGGTCGTAGGCTAGAATCGGTCGACGGCGATAATGATCGTCATCGACCATTTGAATGCAGATCTGGCCATGAGCGAAGAAAGATCACCACAAGAGCGCATCGCTGCCGCAGGGCGGCTTTATGCCGCGTTGCGAGAATGCCTTGCTCGTCCTACCTGGACGCCGGCGGAGGGCGCGCTGATTTTGTCTGGCCTGCGCCCACCATCGGACTGCAAGGAACTTCCTCGTACGGCGAGTGGCCTTGATGATCGGCCGTATGAAGGGGATGTCGTTGATCGAATGATCAAGGCCGGCGACATCATGAGGACATGGGAGTGGCACTGCGAAGACTACGCGGAGAAGGGTAGCGTCGCACCGACCCAGCTTGAGCCTTGTGATTTCATCCAGTGGTGCGTGGATTCTGATATCGACACCGAATGGATGCGTTTGATGTTTGACGCCATTAGCGGCGGCAAGGCTCAAACGGACGCCCCGGATCTGATTCCGCTATCGGTTCTCGAATATGTCGCCCGCGCGGCGGATGCGCTCCACGCAATCCACGCTCTGGCAGGACAGGTGTCCAGTGATTCACCCGTGAGTGCCCACGCACCGAAGAAGGTCGAAAAGAGCGCGCCACGCGCTCCGATGCCGATCCCCACAAGCCGCGATCATGTATCCACCGAGGAATTAGCGGCCATTCTGGCAGTTAATCCACAAAGCATTCACAAGCGTTACTCCTCGGATGGTAGCTATCATGGTATCAGGCCGACAAAGCTTCCCAATCGTCGATTGCTCTGGCCGGTCGAGGATATCAAGAGATTACTAAATGGCGACAAACCTGCTGTCGATGCGGCGGGCTAGTATTTACAACGTACCTCGGCATCCGCCTGTAGTTTTTCACGATATCGGAATTAAGCCATTGGCTGGGTTCCTATTTTTGCCGTCGTCTGGATCGGTTGAAATGAGATGCGATTAAGGAGGGGCTGGTTTATGGATCACGCGTCATGCTCGATCGATGTCGTTCTGGATTTTTACGAGCGCGTGAATCCGATATTGTCGGAATGGCTCGCCAAGCCAAAATGGACGGTGAAAGAAACGGCAATGCTTTGCGCTGGTTTCATTCCCGATTCCAGGGGCGAAGGTCAATCTGCGAATGAGCCGGATTCGCGGGATTTTATCGAAAAGGGAATGCCTTTCGATTCGAGCGGGTTATTGCCTGCTGATATTGCGGTGATGAAGGGCTTTCTTTATCGACTTGATCGTAGGGAAGCGGCCAGTCCTCGCGAAATGGTCGAGTTGCTGATTCAAGCAATGCCTTTGACGCTTCGGAAGAGCCGACTGCCGGATGAGCCAGGCTTCTTGGATGAATCGCTTCGTACCTTTACGCTCGATTCCATCCAGGAACTCCAGTGGCTGCTCATTATCGGAAATGCGCTCGGTTTACCAGTCCCGGCGCTTGTTCCGTTTGCCTTGCTAAATGGACTGCGTGATCGATTGAGTGGTCAGCCAGTGATCATTGAATCGCTGACCAAGCGGAAAGAGAATCAGCTGGCACAAGCGGATGCAATCGCGAAGGCAAATCCGGTAACCAGGCAGAAGAAGCCGCGTGGGCGTCAACCATTGCACACGACGCCAGCGACACGCGGCTATTTCACGACCGAGGAAGTCGCAGGGCTCATGAAGCTGCTGCCCGAAACGCTGAACAAGTACGCTCGCCGAGGAATCGTTGTCGACGGATTCACGCCGTTCAAGCGCCCAAACGGGCGGTCGTGGCAATGGCGAGCTGATCCACAGCCAGCCCTAGACCAAGCGAAGCCCGGTTCCCAGCCATTCAAGACGCTTACATCGCTCCTTCGTCCCAAACCGTTCACGAAGTCGTGACGCGTCCCTCCTACATCTTCCTGCCTCACTCCTCTCGCTGACGACGAACATCGTAACCCATCGATCCCGGGTGCTTCCGGACCGATCGTCAGTCTGTCTCATTCCGCAATATTCCGTCTAAATCCGTCTCGAATACGGCTTGGCGCTTCAGATCGTTTTCAAGGTTAGAGTTAGCAGACTTAGATGCTAGATCAACCAGCAAAAAGGATTTGATGGACTATGAGCAGGGCAGTTTGCCGATACCACGGATTTCAGGGTACGCTGCTGCCGTTCTGCTTCTGGGCGGTGCGTTCGGTACCGGAGGGCCACGCTGCGTGCGCAGCTCCGTGTGCAAGTTGCCAACGTGAGGCAGGGGCGGAGTGATCACGGTATCGGGAGGAGGCGGTGGGAAAGGCAAATGAAAAGGGGCCGTTCAAAGGGCTCAATGCCCGGATGGATGCGTTTGCTCATGTGTCGCATCTTGAGCCAGTCGAGGCTTATCCCCCTCTACTGGGACGCGCGTCGCTCGTGCCAGCCAAATTTGTGTGGAAAACGCCCCAGCTGGTTCTGTTCTGGGTCGACCAGGTGGTCCGTCGTATCGAGCGCAGCTGGAAATCGCCGTCGTTTGAGGGGGCAAAATTTACGCTGGAACGCCATCCCGATGAAATCCCCTGGACAAAAGAGGTTGTGGATTGGGTATTCGCAAAAAACGAAACTGCATCGTCGATTTACACGGCGTTGCGTGAGCTCAATAATCTGCTTGCGATTCCGTATTACCGGAATAGCCGGTACTGCGCCAGCATTGACGCAGCTCGGGAGGCGCTGCAGGTTGTCTGCCCCGCTGATTTCCCGGACTTGCTCTTTGACGGGCGCTTTGGGGATTCGGACGAGGGAACGGCAAAGATTCTCGCGAAGCAGTTCTGGGGTGCCGCGGAACGTTTCAACTCGATTCTCGATAAAATCGCGGAAGTTGTGAGTGCGAGCGATTATCGGTCAAAGGTTGCTCGTGAAAATACAAGGCTGAAGAATCGCGTCAATAGTGTTAACGCCCTGATCGATGGGTTGCTTCATCACAACAAGAGTCAGGCGGTTGTGGCTGTCAGGCTGTCGATTCCGCAAAAAAAGGCGGCGGATCATGTCGACGAGGAAATAAAGAAGGCGTTCTCCCGCCTGATTACGGATCGACGTAATGACGCGCTTCTGAACGGGGCAACTGGATACTTCTGGGTGATGCAGGAGAGCTACGGCGCAACGTTCCGGCAGAAGTTGCCTGATGTCGATTTAAATGACCCGCCAAGCTACATTAAGGTGCACTACGATCTGGTGATGTTTTTTGATGCCAGACGTAGCGCAGAGGTGGTTGAAATTGCCCATCACATCGGGGCCTTGTGGAAATATTTCGCTGGGGAAGGAGCAACTTACCGTCGACTCAATGGAATGACCTTCCGGTCATACCGGAAAGCCGTGAAAGAGTGGGAGGTAGAGAAAAACGGCCCGCTTTCGTCGGCGTATGAGTTTGTGGGCTTGGTGCAGGAGCACAGTCGTGAAGCACAGAATCTCCGGGCGGCGGCTTTGACGATGGTGTATTCGGCAGCCCTTCGTAGGCGGCTGGGGGTGTCGCCGACCTTGCGCAAGGATAAGACGAGGCGCTTTGGCAAAAGCGATCTGCAGACCGGTCGTGGATTCACCAAGCCTGGCAGAGGGAATCAGCGCGGACCCTCTGAGGTGACGCATGAGAGAAGGAAGCGCCCCAAGTACGTCGCGCCGTAGCCTGTCATTCCTGAGTGAGGCGTGTGTGCGTGACTTTGGTCACGCTTGAGGGTAACGCACGCCGTAGCAGTAGCGGGCTGCGGCAGTCACGCGACGGGCGGTCACGGGTGGCAGTAATGCAGAGTCACGCAGTGCGTGATGAGATTCGGGATAATTCGGTAATGATTCAATCCATGCTGAATAGATTGATTCGTGATGAATTGGTCGGATAATTATCCGTGAGATCCGATGTATTTTGATTATTTTAGTGTGTGGTTGTGGCTGCCTTGTGGTGGCTCTACTATATTAAGATAGTCTTTGGTATTTAGTATCTATTGGTATCTAGTTGTTTTTAGTATTTTGTTTCTAATCGTTGATAGCTGGTCTTTGGTGTGCTGGATTTATATCCAGCATAGCCCATTGACTGTCCTTGGGGTGCTCCGCTTATCATTGAGGTGGAGCAGCCATTGACTCCGCCTCTTATGCACTTGATTCGAGAGGCGTAGCTCCGGAGAAAATTTACATGACTCATCTATGAGATGTCCAATAAGGAGATCCATGATGAGTCAGGTATTTAAGATGTTTGGGGAGTTCGGTTTTACTGGGGGTGCGCTGTGGGACTACACAGCGCCTACGGGATTTGTCAGGTACTGGGAGATCGGTGAATACGCGGAGTTGCTGAGGCAGTTGGAGAGCTTTCTGGATTCGGTGCTGGAGACGAACCAGATCCCGTTTGACATTCGGTATCAAGGCGGGCGTCAGCAGGCTGTGCGTAATCCGATTGGCGTTCCTGGTTACCGAAACCTGTCTGGCTTCTTGCCTTTGTGTGGGCAGTGGCTAGACGTGTACTGGCCGGGGTACGTGTACAGCGCGGATTTGCAGCTCTTCTTTGATTGCTTCATGCGGCATCCCTTGGCACAAGTCTACGGGTACGGCGGGACCGTGGTGATTGACCAGGCGCTTGCGGCGTGCCTGTACAACGATTTCGTAGGCTATTTGCGGATGGAGGCGGTGCGTCGAGGTGTGAGGAAGTGGTTGTCGGATTGGCGAGGCAACCTCGATGACCAGGAGGCGTCGGTTCGCCGCTACCTGGGCACGTTGCAGGGGCTTTACAGGGTGCTATTGCCGGTGCGGATGGACCTGTATTACGCCCACTACGCTGCCGACGACTGCGATGCGATGCAGCGGCTGCACTGGGCGGTGTCGGAGCAAGGTGTATGGATGCCAGTGTCGTCGAACTTGTCGATTGGACACGGCCAGCCTGAGACGCGTGCTCGTTTTGACGCTGCGGCGGCAATGGCGGACCGGGATCGCTTCTTTGGAAACCGTCGTGGTGCGGATCGCGTGCTGTTTGATTCGATGGTCGGCCATATCTGCAAGCTGGAGCAAGGTGGCAGGCATCGGGCCAACCATTTCCATTGCGTATTCTTCTTCGATGCCGCCCGGGTAACGCAGGCCCAACTGTTCGAGCTGAAATACCGTATCGGGGAGCGCTGGCGCAACGTGACCAACGGCCAAGGCTTAGTATACGACTGCCATCAGCGCTCGGACCGGGTTCAATTGATGGCGCAGGGAAAGTGGGCAATTGATCCGGTGGATTGCAGTCAGCCGGTGCAGATGGCGAGGCTCGTCGAATACCTGGTCGGGTATTTCACGAAAGACGAACAGGGAATTCGGATCAAGCCGACGGCCAGGGCTCGGACGCTGACGATGGGGCGAGCATGAACAAGTGATGCGTGATCGCCAACACGCCATCCCTATCTGCCTCATCACCGTGGCTCTTGAGAAAGGCTTGCGCTTGCTGACTTCGTTCCCGCCTGCCCTGTGTGCCTTGTGGGAGGCGGCTGCTATAGTCGCCGATCACAACACGACGAGGTACGCATTGAATAGGAAACAGATCGACAAGCAGGTTGCAGCCGGTATCGAGCGGGGCTGGCCCCAGAAGGTCATCGACGGTTACAGGGAAAAGACGGAGGAACTGGAACAGAATCGTTCTCGAAAGGAGAAGGCGCGTCTGCACAGCAAATTGGAGCGCAAATTGCCACCCCGTGAACACGTCCCTGGATCAAAGATCTGATTCGGCATGCGGCGTTACGATAGCGAGTCTTCAATGCCTCTAGGTCAACCGAAACATGAAAGTTTTTCTCGATGATGAGCGTGAGACGCCGGCCGGCTGGGTCCGGGCGTATTGGCCGGCGGAGGTTATTGCGATGCTAAAGACAGGTCAAGTGGAGGAATTGAGCCTTGACCATGACTTGGGCAACGACGAGATCGGGACAGGCTATGACGTGATTTGCTGGATTGAGGAGGCTGTTGTTTTGTTCGGATTCACGCCGCCAAAGATTGTGGTCCATTCCGCCAACTCATCGGCGAAAGCGAAAATGATCGCTGGCGTGAAGTCGATCGAGAGGCTCGCGGCTGCCCCCGCGAGGGGGCGAGGATAATCGTCGTCATGCCGCTTGGATAGGGGCCCCCGATTCACGCGGTGCACGCCCTGTTCGACTTTATCGCTGCCACGATATCTGCATAGTAGTGGCCGATCGGTCTCGCAGCCGACGAATCACGGGCGTTGGGGTGATACGTCCTGTAGCACCGGATATCACCGGCCGTGAAGTGCCATAGCGCCCGGGGCTCGACGCTTATGGTCGTGCGGTCCGGAAGGACGGCTTTGATAGCCCGATCGTACGCAGGTCCGCTTCCGAAAATGATTACGTTCGGTTTGAGAAGATCAATTTCATGTCGGACCATTCTCGTTGACAACTCAAACAATTCAGGTGAGTGTTCGATCGAACTCCGCGAGAAACCGCGCCCTCTATCCCAATCCATTTTCATGAGGTTGTTCCAGCAGATCGCACTTCGCTTGGCGCCGGCAAGTTCATGGGCAAGCAGCTTGGTGATGCGCAGAAATCTGCTGTGGCCAGTCGGTCTGTGGAATTGCTCCACATATCGCGCGCGCACCGCGGCAACGGCGTCCGCAGTTTCGTAAAATTTGCGCAAGCTCCCCCACCAACCGTTGGTTTCCTTCCCGACGAACATAATTCGGACGTCGGCATTGAGGTAGTCGTCAGCTACGTTTAGAAGGAGCGGTGCGGAGAGCACGTCGAGATGCCTGGAAAAACACGCCTGTGCCTCGCGGAGGCAATGGTTGTAATACGCATCGAGTTTGAATTGCAATTCAATTCTGCTTTGCACGTGCTCGAACCTGAAAAATTGTCAGGATATCGCACTATAGATTCTCACCGCAGGGGGGGCTTCGAGCCTGACAAGCGAGGAAAGCCACAAATCGCAGCAACTATATCTGGCTCTGGGAGCGTCGGCGAAACTGGGCCCAATGATATGAACGATTCAACGTCCATATCAGAGGGACTCTCATGACCAATCCATTCTCCAATGTGAAAGACGCGGTGCTGATGTCGAAGACTGCGCTCGATGCTGCGGTCAGTTCACTGATTCCAAAGTCGCAGATCGGGACGGCACCCGGCGACGTTGTCGTGCTCGATGCAAACGGCAGACTGCCCGCCATCGATGGTAGCCGGCTCACCAATCTGGCGGCGCCGCACGGTATCCTGCCGGTGCTGACAATTGAGCTCGGCCACTCCGCGCAAGCGAATGGCGGTCGCGGCATCGACATGGGGAACTGGTATCAGATCGATTTTCGCGTAGGTGTCGGTGCGAGCAACGGCTTTCAGTACACAGCCAATGCCGATGGCACGATCACCATCCCGTCCGGTGTCTACGTCGTAACTGGTAGCGCCAAGATTCTTGCGCCGGCAACGGACACGTATCAGTTACCGGCGCAGATGGCTTTCGCAGTGGGGCAGAACTATGCATTCCCGGGCATCTACCAGTACGCCGTACAGCAGTATCCGGACGCGCCGGTAGGCAGTGCTTCGATTTCCGACGTACTCGGTTCGTTGCGCGTGAGCGGCGTGCAGAGTTGGGGCAGCAACCCGCTTTGGATGGGCTTCGCGAAGGTGCTGGGCTCGCAGAATCAGACGCCGCTGGCGTTGCAGGGCTATATGTCGATCGTAAAAGTGGGATGAGCCATGAAGCGTTTCTACTTCCCTGACACGCTGCACTAGCAGGCACGGCCCCGAACGATACGTCGGTACCGTATTGCCTCGCGGCGCAGCCAACGGTCAACACCGATCCGGGTCAGGCGGTCGTTGCGGGTGTCGTGAACCAGGTGTGGATCGTGCGGCCGGTGACCGACGCCGAACTTGCCGATGCGAAAATCACGCAAACGGTGGCGATCAACCCGTCCTGCGATCGTGTGCCGGCGACGATCAAGGTCGCCTGTCCGCGAGCGAGATTTCGACGTGGGACCAGCAATACGCTGCGGCTCTCGCACTTACGGCGAATAGCAAGGCGTCAGGGCATGCCGAGGACGGCTGAGCTGCCGGGCTGGCGGGTTGTAAGAAAAAAGAAGGACATGCAGGCAGCGGGCAGAGTGGGCGTCTGCCCACTCTGCCCTTTATGCCGCTATCGCTTACATCGGCCGGATGCCCCGGCTTTGCATGAACGCCTGAGGATTGTGGTAAACCTTCTCATGATGTTGTTCTGGGAAGCCCATCGTTCAATTCAAGCGCTGGTCGCGAACTCCATACTTCGAGGTTTCCTTGTAGACGAAATCCTTGAACTGCTGGAAATGCTCGATGTAGCACGCATTCTCAGGGTAGCCCAGATTGTCTTTCGGGCACTGGCGATTGGCCTCCGCTGCCACGGTTTGGCGCTTGGCTTCTACCTTCCGCTTTACGGATGCAGGAACCTTTTTCGATTCTTGTATAGCGAAAACATATTCGTCGGCTTCGGCCTGATAGTTGCCGATCAAAGTTGACCAGCAGTTCTCCCGCTGGTTTTTGGTCGGCATGGTGTCGCAGGTATGGACAGCGAATGCTGCGCTGGACGACAGGGCGAGAGCGATGGCGATGACGGTTTTGTGCATGAGAGTTTTCCTTGAGAAGGCGTCGTAGGGAGCGCGCGGTGTGGACCGCGCTCTACTATTCGCGTGCCGGTGCGGGTTCCATTGCCGGGTCCTCCGTATGGCTCGGTAACCCGAGAAACGCGCGCTGTTCGATGGCCACCATCACCTTGAGCAGTTCAGGCGTGGGGATATGCCGGAAAGCGTCAGTGGCCAGGTGGAGGTTGAGTCCGGCGCGCAGATCGGTGGTCAGCTTCTCGCGTAGCGCGGTTGCCTGAGCAAATCCATGCCTGGCGGCAAGCGCGAGCAGCGCATCGACTAGTTCCTGGGCGCGGGCTCGGCCCCACGGTGGCATTTCGTCGGCGCTGGCGGTATGGCTGGCTAGGAGAAGCAACGAGGCACCGGCGGTCGCCACCGGCACGCGGCCGGAGGGCGGGCCGCCATACGGACAAGGCCGTGCGTCGGACATGGATTCGGTATCGTGGCGTGATGGACGAGCCCGCCGCTTCGGGGCGGTGTGTTCAGACTGCGGCAAGCAGCGTGATGCCGAACAAGGCGATCCAGGTCCAGAAGTACGACGGGGTCTGGCGAAGCGATTTCGCACGCTTCCAGAGATAGACCGGCACGATGAATACCATATTCCCGAAGCGCGACGTATCCACGCCGGCTCGCTTGAGACGCCGCTCGTCGAGGACGCCCAATCCGATGTTGAGCGCGGCTGTGACCCACCAGTACTGGCCGGTCTTGACAGCGATCTGCCCCGCCAGTCCCGCGAGTTCGTCGGTGGGAGAGCGCGCTCCGCCGATCATGGCCTCCAGCGCCATGCCGATGAGGGGCGCGCAGGCGAGCAACCAGATCACGACGTTGCTGATGTGTGCGGCCGGCAAAGCGGGCGGCGAAGCTGTGGTTTCGAGGTGTTGAGCGAGTTCGGTATCACCGAGCGCACGCCAGTCGGTGAAGCCTTGTTTCCAGACGAGGGTGCCACGGGTGATGGCGCGTTCCTGAATCAGACGGCGCATTTCGTCGTTGGAGACGGGGCCGAGGCGTTGACCATCTTTTTCATAGTGCCAGGTATTCATGGGTGATGCTCCTTGTAGCGGAAGGCAATGAGGGGAAACGGATGGAAACTGGCCGCGTCACCAAACCAAGATGCATCGATTGTTTTGGCTGACGCAGCATGCTGAATAAAAAGCGCCGACCGGCGAACCGGCCGACGAAATGGTTCTGGCAATCCGAGGCGGGTGTGTGCCAGAACCAGACACGAAATAGCGGGACGAACGGAAGGCGGCATGGCGCTATCACGGGCGCAGCAGCGGCAGGAACTGTTTTGCGACGAGTTCGTTTCCGTAGTCCGACAGGTGATCGCCGTAGCTGTAGAGGTACTGGCGCTCCCTTGTCATCGGGCAGGTGTCGCGGCGGCTGTCACAAAGCGCGCTCGCCGGGTCGTAGACGAGCAGCGCAGGATGGCGGCGCTTCAGCTCGTCAACGAGGGCGGCGAACGGTGCCATGCGGATAACGTGATCGCGATAGCTGATCGCACAGCGCTGTGCCGCGCTCATATCGGTCACGCCGAGCGCCTGTCGAACGAGCGGCCACGCGAGCGGGCGGCGGTCCATGCACTGGCGCGGATCGCGCAGGCGCGGGTTATCGAGGACGAGCGCGACGCGCCGGCCAGCGCGCTCGAGTGCCGTCACTGCCTGGTCGAGCCCGTCGAGTGCTGCGGATGGACGGGGCGCGGTCTGGTCGCGATCGGCGAAGGTCAGGCCGATGACGTCGCGATCCGTCATGACGAGCACGACCGTCTTCAGCTCCGGTGTATCGAGCAGCATGCGAAGCGCGACGGTGTTGGCGTCACGGCACTGCGCCGGATCGTCACCAGCATTCGACGACGTGCGCCAGACGCCCGCCATCGGGGCGCAGCTCGGACGCGCGATCAACGTCCAGCCTTCGCCGGGTGCCGATTCACGTACGAGTCCCCAATACAGCGCGTCGGCTTTGCTGTCGCCCCACACGGCGAAATGGGAGCGCACCCGCTTGTCGGTCGCGCAGAACGGAAACAATCGCTGTTCGTCGGGCGACACGCCGCACATTGCGTTGACGAACTCATGACCCGCGCCGAGCTTGGCAGTCGTCACGTCGGCATCCGGGCTGTAGCCCTTGCGAAAGCCGAGCCCACCGCGCACGTACGTCATGCCGCCGAGATAGACGACCCCGATCATCAGCAGACACGGCGCAATGAGTTTCCAGCGCTTCGCAGGTCCGAAGCGGATTGGGCGTTCGATGATGGCGGTCGTTAGCCATGCCAACGCAACGCCGATGGCCAGCAGGCCACCGCGTACCGCTGGCGATGGTGTCCGGCCCGCTACGATGAACGCGAACGACAGCAGAGGCCAGTGCCAGAGATACAGGCTGTAGCTGATCTTGCCTAGCCACACCGGCACCGGATGAGCAAGTACGCGTCGGTTGACCCAGCCGTCTCGACCGGCCGCGATGAGCGCAACTGCTCCACTGACCGGCATGAGCGCCCACCAGCCCGGAAAAGCGGCACGTGCGTTGAGCACCGCAAACGAGGTGAGGCACATCAGAGCGCCACCGGCCGACAGTATGTTGGCCCATTTGCGAGTAACCGGCCGGAGCTGACCAGCACCGATCGCCAGTGCTGCACCCGCCAGCAATTCCCACATGCGCGTGAAGGGCCAATAGAACGCGGACGACGGGTGATCGGAAATGAGCGCGACATTGGCAGTGAAGGAGGCGAGCCCGATGATGGCGCACGCCCAGCCTATCCGCTTCACCTTTTGCGCCGCCCACAGCACGAACGGCCAGGCGATGTAGAACTGCTCCTCAACGCCGAGGGACCACAGGTGCAGCAGCGGCTTGACTTCTGCCGCCAGGTCGAAATAACCGGCTTCGGTCCACGACGCCCAGTTCGACACGAATCCGGCGCCGGCGACGATGTGTTTGCCAAGTTCACGATATTCGTCGCCGTAGAGGGTGAACCAACCTATGGTGTAGACGGCGAGCAGCACGACGACCAGCGCGGGGAAGATTCGGCGCATCCGCCGCGCGTAAAAGTGACCGAGTGAGAACTGGCCTGCATCAAGATCGGCCAGCAGGATGCCGGTGATCAGATAGCCGGAAATGACGAAGAAAACGTCGACGCCGACGAAGCCGCCGGGCAGCGCGGCCGGAAAGGCATGAAACAGCACGACGGCGAGCACAGCGCCGGCGCGCAGGCCGTCAATGTCGGGCCGGTAGACGAGCGTGCCGGCCGCCGCCGTGGCCGGTGCTGAAAGGGTTTTGGTCATGGTTGTTTTTGTCAGCTACCGTGTGTTTTGTCGTGTTTACTCTACAAATCGGGGCGTGATGATTCACTCGGTCGCGTAGCGGCAGAGGTCAATGGCACTTATCGGAAATCAACGGCGGTGTGATTGTAGAGTAAACACTTCTAGTAACGTAGTGTATACAGCGTCGTGAATCAGTCGACGGGTGGGCATCCTGCACGCCATGACTGCCAAGCGCTCAACCACACCCGCTGCACGCCCAGCTCCGATCTCGATTGCACTCGGCAAGCGGATCAAGGAATGCCGGCATGCGGCGGAAAAGTCCCAGGAAACGCTCGCTTTCGAAGCGCTCGTCGATCGCACGTACATTTCAGCCATCGAGCGGGGCATCGCGAACCCATCGATCGAAACGCTTGCGAACATCTGCTATTCGCTGAACGTGACGTTGGCGGAGCTATTCGCCACATTGGACGGCGTGTCGCTGAAGCCGACCGGCGAGCGCCGGGCGAATGCTGCGACGCCGCCCGAGATCAAGCGCCAGCGGCTTCGTTGACGGCGATGGCCGTTGTCGGGATAGGATTCGTTCTCAATTCGACTTAATCGTCGTTTTAAATGATCGTTTTCCACTATTTGGTGGGTAGAGGCCGAATCCTAGACTACCTCTACGTCCACCTCGTGCCTGAGTACGGACGGTCTCTTACCCCGGCCACGGTCCTGCTGTCGCTGGGGTTTTTTGCAGCACCTTCTCTTACGTGGGGCAGTTCGAATCCATTGCCGTCGGGTGGCTGCGGCCCGAGCCAATCACCTAACGTCGGTGGTTGTGTCGACAAGGGGGCGGATCGATACGGCGCCTTCGAGCGTGACCGCCCGTGCGGCGGCCGGAGATCGATAGCGAACCTGTTCGCTGGCATGCCGCTCGAGACGGGCATTGAATCCCGACAGACCTGGCGCGTCCCCGGCAGGATCGAGCAGCAATAGCGCGCATGGTTCGAAAGCTTTTCTGGTTTGGTGCCCCTCAACGCCGATGGCTAGCGCAGCGTGCCACTTCACCAGATGGCGTTGTCGCCAGCCGACGACGACCGGTCGACCAGCGTGCAGTTCGCGGGAGCCGAAGCGCAGAATGTCGTCATCCTGTCCGGAGCGGATCGTCGGCTGCACGCCCACGTTCAGTTCGGCCACGAAGCTCGCCAGTTCCGACAGCGTGAGCCCGTGCAGATACTGGCGCCATGCATGGTCCCATACGGCTCGTTCGGTGCCGCTCGCGTGATACGGCAGGTACACGGGATCGGTCAGCTTGCCGAGCAACGCGAGCGCCATCGCGACGCAATGCAGACTACTGCCGCCGTCCCAATGTCCTTGTCGGCTGAAGAGCGGATTACCCGAGTCGGCGATGTTGGGTTGCTGGCCGAGCCGGACGTTCGGATGGAATTTCTGGATCAACATGTCAGTAGTCGCCCGGCAACAGGAACGTGGTTGAGGACCGATCCCATTCGGTGATGACCCAGACGGTTTGCCCGCCGGGCAGGACGTAGCTGGACAGCAGGCGTAGCCCTGCGTCGATCGACAACTCGTTTTGCTGGCGATCGGATTCGGAGAGGTCGCCCCAGTCGCCACGAACGTGACGGATCAGCAGATCGATAATCGAGACACGCGCGTCGCCAAGGGCTTCCAGTGCAGCCGGCGTTGCGAAGATCCGGCCGAGCTTGAAGCGCGGACCGGCGTGGTGGGTGGAGGGCAGATTCACAACAGACTCCGGGTAATGGACGAGCACGGGCCTCCGGATGGACCGGATACCGATTTCGCTGAATTGAAGGGGGAAAGACGAGACGCAGGACGCGTCCCGGCACTACTGCGCCTCGGATGCGAGCGCGTGCGGGTAATGCTTCGCGAGGATCTTGTTCATTTGATCGACCAGATCGGCGCGCTTGAAGGTCAGATGGCCGTTCCCGTTCTTGAACCAGCGCAGGTGGAAGTAGTCGTGCTCAGCTTCGCTGCGACGATCCTGCCTGGTGCCAGAAACGAGGCTGTACGCGCCGTGCCGATGGTCCGGCTCGGGCTTGCCATCGAGGATGCAAAAGACCCGAATCAGGTCGTCCAGTTCGTTGGTGACGCGGAAATTCGGGGAACCGGAACTGAGCAGGTATCGCACGATGATGCGTTTACCGAACTTGAACGGCTGATTGGTCTTGTAGTCCCACGACAGTCGCCGGAAGCACTGCAACACGCCGCGCTCGAACATGTCGCCGCGCGCGCCGTAGAGCTGTGCGAAGGTTGCTTCGATGTTGGCGGTGGTCAATTCAGGCACGTCGCCTTCGGCAATCTGATTGCTCCATTGTTCGCGGGCTTTCGCGTCCATGAAGGTACGTAAGCCCGATTCCGACAGCAGGTAATCCCAGCCGCGTATGTCGACTATGCGGACGATCGCGGCTTCGGCTTCGTCGCGTTTCGCGTAGTCCCCGGTCACGGTCGGTCGACCACGACAGCCGTAGCTTTCATCAAGGACGAGCCGGGGGAAGCCGAGATGTGCAGCTTTGGCGAGCTGCTGGGCTTCGCCGAGCAGGTCGAGAGCGGCGCGCACGCGTTCGATGACGGCGACGCGCTGATTGGCGAGGTTCGCGATGCTGATGCTTGGAACGAGTTCGGTCGAGTCCATGGCGCATGACAGAAATGAAGTGGAATGAGGCAACAAGAAAAAGCCGGGCGCGAGGCCCGGCTCTATGCCGCTGAGGTGTGTTCGGTGAGCTGACGACGCAATTCCGCTGCGCGTGATTGCGAAACGCGCAGATGGCGGCGTATATCCGCGACCGTGGGACGGACGAGTCCGGCCGCGACATCCCGGAGGAGTCGTGACAGGTGGTCGTCAATGGGAGCCGCCGGTAACGACGTGATCGGGGCGTCGCGTGGCGCATGACCGCCGGTCGTCCGGTCGTGACTCGGCGCCACGGAATTGCGACTAACGGTCTCGTCGTCGTGACTCACCGTGACGGGCATGACTACCGGCTGAGTCATGTCAGCCGTTTCCGTGACTGGCGCGACGGCAGGTGGAGTCACGGCTGGCGTTGCCGTGACTGCTGACGGCGAAACGTCAGTCACGACGGGTAACGGGCTCGGTAACGGCGACCGAAGCGCCACGGTCCACAGCAGACAGGCGACGCCTTCGAGCACGGCAGCGAACGTGAGCCCCGTCAGCAGATCGATCCTGGTCGCGGTCGTACTGAGTAACGCGGCGAGTCGCGACGTGACTGGATCGACGCGTAACGCGTCACGTTGTACCGTGACTCGATCCGCAGCAGCCTGCTGGCGCCGCAACTCATCGGCTTCGGTGTTCAGCGCATCGAGTCGCGCACCGAGTGCCGTACGGCGCGCGTCCAGCGTTGCACAATTTCCGACGCAGTAACGGGCGTTCGCCGTGGCGAGTTGCGCGGAGATGCTCGCGCGCTCCGTCATGACGGCCGCCAGGCTACGCGACGGTAACGGTGTCGGTACTGCCAATGCCGCCGCGCGTTGCTCCCCGGCATGCTGCTGCGCTATCACGAAGAACTGCGCGTGACCGAAGCAAGCCGTCGCCAAACACGTGCCCCATAACACGCTACCTACACAGCGGACAACGATCGGCGTATTCCGGAGCAGTGCGGGTAACAGGTGCGCGCTCGCGACGAGCACCAGGCCAATCGCGACCCAGACGAGCCGCTCGGAGAGCGATCCACCGCGTTGCCACCCGGCGAGCACCGACAGGCAGAGCGCAGTGGAGGTCGCGCCGATCGCCAGGGCGACCGCCAAGCGACCCGAACTCATGTCGCTTTGGCGCCGAGCAGCACGGCCTTGCGTTCGAGCTTGTCTCGCAGGGTCGACGGTGGCGTTCCGGTCGTCTCACTGGCACCTCCATCGCCAGCACTCTGACGATTCGGCGTCGGCTCGGGATAGAACTCCTCCGCGACGGCTTCTTGTTCATCGGGACTATCCTCAAATGCACCGTTGGCGAACCCGAGCTTCGCTGCGGCGTCGAGCGCAGCTTGATCGAATCCGGCTGTCCGTCGGCGCGCATCCAGTTCCTTTGCCTCGATCAACGCTTGTTCGAGCTTGCTTCCTGAACGTACACCGAGGTCGACGTAGTAGATGGCTGACCGAAAGCTTTGTGTAGTCGACTTCCCACGCAGCTTCAGTTCCAGCGGGAGGCAGGCGAGCAGATTGCCCGATACGGCACGGAAGTATTGCAGACGGGCGGCCAGCGTTCGAATCGAATTGTAGGATGTCGTTCTCAGGATGAACGACCCCATCTCGTCATCGTCGCCGACAATGACATTCAAGCGTCCATAGGGCTTGCAATTGCCCTGACGGCCGAACGTGCAGCCATCCGGCGAGGGGCGGGGCAGGGCCTCGATGCCGGCGTCCGTTACACGACGACACGTTTCGCCATTGCCGACGCACACGGGCCGTCCGGTGTCGCGGTCGAACAAGGAATATTCCGACCGGAGGTTCAAGTCCGGATCATTGAACAGCACGCGGACCGGAATCGCGCGCAGCTTGCCTGACGTCGCCTTGCGCAGCGTTTCGTTCAGCGGGTGCAACATCCATTCGCCGCGTTGCTGTACTTGCGTTGTGAGCGTGAATTGGTCGTCCTTCTCAGGCAGGCGCTTGCCGTTCTTCTCGACAATGCGCCCGATGGAGATGCGGCCGATGATTGGTGGAGTGATGCTCAGTCCTTTCAGCATAAGACTTCTCCTGTATACGTAACAGAGGGGGATGAAGCGGGGGTAGAAATTGCGTGTGCCGCATTGCTTATCGAGCGAAGTGGGCTTCGAGCTTGTCGTGAATTTCGCGAGCGGCGCCCTGCCAGGCGTGAACGCTGATGAGCGGGTGAATGCCGAATTGCTCTTGCAACTTTTCAGGAGGCGCGGTGGCAACGCGCTCGGCGTGCTTGCTCAGCGCATCCATCACGAATGCTTGCGCGAGCGCGCCGTATCGGGAGAACGTCATGATTTCGGTGATGCATTCGAGGTTCGTCATGGAGAACTGGAATCAGGTGGAAACGAGAAAACGCCGGGAACCGGGCTTCGAGGTGGCGTACTGCATTTCGAACTCGGGGTGATCGGCCAACAGTCGAGCCAGGTCGACCCCGGACGAATCCTTGCTACGCTTGAACGACACGGAGCCGGTCTCGAATACGGCCCGGATTGCGTCACCCATGGCCTCCTGGATCATCTGCTTGAACTGCGCTTCGAGCTGCTGTCGTGTTTCGATCTCGGCCCGCACCGCGACGAGATCGGCAAACACGGATGACAGATGCGCGTCGTCGCTGAAGTCGATCGTTTCGCCGTTTCCGGGATACAGGTGACGCAGCGCGCGATCGGCCGATTCCGATCCATCGGCGGGTGGTGGCGTGTCGGTCTCCACGAATCGCCAGAAGCGCGCTTCGAGTTCGATGAGCCGACCGATCAACGCATCGTCCCGATCGATCCGATGAACTTCCAGCGCCTGTCCGCACAACAGCACGGCGACGTGTGCGGCAGACTTGCCCGTGACGGCCAACTGGTGCTGGACCTGGATCTGTACATACTCCGGCACACCTTCGCGCCAGAGCCGCGCGCCGAACTCGCCAGCGGTTTTGCACTCAAGAATCTGCACATCCCGCACGCCGACAACCTCACGATCGATGTTCGCCAACATGAACGGAATCGAAGGATGTCGTAGCACGGCGTTGACCTTGCGGACCTTGTTGCCGGTTTGCTGGGTATAGACGGCCGCGACAATGGGTTCGAGCAGCGTCCCAAAATACGTCGGCGACGTTGTATCGTTCGGATCGGGGCGGGGCATACCGTCCGCGCGCCCGGTCTTGTCGAGCCAGAGTTCCAGCGGGCTCATGTACGGATTGAGACCCACGGCGGCGGCCGCATCGGACCCGCCAATGCCGGTACGACGAACAGCAAGCCAGTCGTCTCGGCTCACTTCCTGCGTTTTGACGAGCTTCAGCGCCGGCCGGCGCGTGCGTGGCCCGCCGGGTTGGACTGCATTCATGGCACCTCCAAAAATGGCAAGGCCCGGCAGGCGAACCTGACCGGGCCGGTGTTGAAGGGAAAACGGAAGAAACTACACGACGAGCTTGAGCGCTTCATCCCAGGCACGTTGCTTGATGGTTGCCCCCTGGCCGAACCAGGCGGCGTCGCGTCGGTGATCGTCGCTGCGGGCGCGACGGTGATGGTCGACATATTCGGTCACCGCATTGAGAAGACCCCACGCGGTACCGGACGCCGACGTGAGATCCGCGCCCTTGCCGCGGCCGGCGTAAAGCTGGCCGACTGCCTTGATCGCGCGTTCGTTGACGGCCAGAGCGTCGCGATCCGCAACATTGGTGGCCGAATAGGTGAGCACACGCCGCAGGAACGCATCGGCGGTCGAGTCGGATACCTTGCGATCGGCGAGCGCCTTGGTCCGTGCCATGAACGCGTCCCATGACGAGATCGCGATGCCGAGCTGGCGCTTAACGGCGGCCGCATCGAACTGCGAGCGGTGGGGCACCTTGACCGCGCTTGTGCTGTCTCCCAGCGCGATTTGCAGCGTATTGTTGCAGACCACACGAACTGACGTGAATTGGGCCGTAGTCGCCAACGTCCCGTCGCAGGCAGTTGCCAGCAATAGATAGCCGTTCACCTCGTCCTTGCCCTTGAGTGTCGCGCTCTGGCCGGTGCGGGCGAGCGCCCACAGCTTGCGGCCTTCCTTGAGCACGCCGGCTGTCTCCAGCTCGAACCCGCCGACTTCGGTGAGATCGCGGTAAAACTCCAAAATCTCAGACGGCTGCACAATCCGATAGCGTGCCGACACGACGGATAGGGGCATCTTCGTATCGCTGCGATAGAGGACCTTCTGCTCGGGAAAGGCGTGGATCGCGCCGAACGGCGAGCCGCCATTGGCCGCGACGTAGCGCACTTCAGCCTCTTCAATGCTCCAGTCCATGCCCGCAGCTTTACTCCAGACTTCGAGGGGCTGGTTAGGGGCAAGTTTATTGCCGAGGCCATGCCAGGGTTCTTCGCCGGCATACGCCATTGATTGAACAAGATGCATTTTTGGTACTCCTTTTTAAATGAGAGGCATAGTGCCCGGCATGAGCCGGGCGGAATGATGAACGGAATGAAACGAGACGAAGCGTCAGTTGGGACGGACAGTAAAGACCCGCCCGCAAGCCAGGCACCGCCAGTTGTCGAGGACCTTCAGGTCGAGGGCTTCGCCCAGTGCCGCGCCCGTTGCGCAGCCGGCCGCTCCGGCCACGAGCCCAGCCAGGATCGCGCCGGCGATGCCGCCGCATACGGCACCGACAGGACCGCCGAGCATGCCGATGGCGGCGCCCGTCTCGGCACCTGACAGCGAGGCAGTGATCGCGCTCGTCGCGCCTGCTGCTGCGCCGACGGCGCTGCAGATGCGGCGTGCGATGTGGCGTTGCTCGACGCGAAACGACTCGCAAGACGGACACGGATGCAAGAGATCGTCCATGCCAGGCCGGTAGCGAGGCGGTTCCGGTTCATCTGGCTCGGGCGGCTCCCGCGTCTGATGAAGGCGGTTCAGAGCCGATCGCCAGGCCGGCTCCTCGTCTTCATCGTCGTCATCGAAGGGAAGGTGCGGACGGTGGTTATGCATGGCATGCAGCCTTGAGTCGGACACGGCTGACATACAGGCAGTGGCTCGCGGCCAGCAATGCGCCGCCGAGAAAGGCGAGCGCGAACGCGGCGAGGTGTTCGAGCGGGGAAGTCATCATGGAAAGCCTCCTGCAATTGGAATAAAGGCGCCAGCACGCATGTGCGCCGGCGAGGCCACGGATCGGGTCCGTGGCGCGCGACCGCAACAGGTGGCTCACGTTGGCTGGAACGGGCGCAAAGGGGAGCGGGCCGAGGTGCCCAATGTTCCGCGCGGCATGCCTGCGCGCATGACAGGCACTGCGGCAAGTCGGTCACGTTCGCGTCGAAGATCACGCGGACCGCGGAATCCGCCACGCATCCGGCAATATCGCCGACGCGTCCAGCGCTCGCGCGCCTGAACGTGCGGATCAAGCTGACGGTCGGAACGGGAAAACGATATGGTGGATCGCGCGGTATGCGGCGCGAACGCCCCCCATTCGTCGCTGTCGCCGGGACCGGATCGCGACCGGTAGACAGCGGCGGTGAGCGCGGGCGAGGGCGTGACACGCGGCTGCGGGAGCGTTGTTCCCTGCCGGGTGACGAGCCAGTAGAAGCCGAGCGCGTACATCGCGACGAGCGCGAGCGTCAGGCCGAGCAGCACGGCGGTGTGGAGAGAGAGATTCACGAAACCTCCTGAGCGAAGTGCGTCGAAGCGTGATCGCATCGACGGAGCGGCCTTGGCTGGCCTTGCTCGGGGTGGTTATATGTGTCTTAGATTTTTTTGAGTTGAATCGCTGGGAAGGAACGGACCTGCATTACGGATGCGCCGCGCTGAACTCGTTCTGCTTATTCATGAAGTTCCTCACTCTGCCCGGAGCTTTACTTCGCCCATGCTGCGACTGACATGACAGGCGGTCTGTCTAAATAGATTTAGAATCGTGCGCCGGCATGACAGCCGCTGGACGCCACGCCGTTGGTTGCCGCGGCTCCCTTCTCAGGCGACGCTCTCTGAGTCTGCACACTCGTTCACGGTGCGCGACGAGCATAGGCGAATGCCGAACAGAGCCGGCTCACGGAATGTTCCTCCGGCTTCCCTGACCACCAGTCATTGTCGACTGTCCGCCCGTCACCGACGGCGATACCGACGTGCCAATGAGTATTTGGACATCGCACTACGCCAGTGTGCCGTGGTCGCCAGAACACGATGTCACCGGGCTTAAGGCATCGTCTTATACAGAAGTGTCGGCGTCACCGCTGGCGCGTAACGCTCGTAAGGTTTTGGCCGCGACATGAACGTCTCTGAGTCCGAGCCAAATAGCTTTCGCACCGGGTTCGCCGTCACCTTTGCG